>DQUE01000142.1 GCA_015662405.1 Sulfurimonas autotrophica
AGGTTCAATTTTTGGTATATATGAGGGTGATTTTGGAGCAAAAAATTTAGTAGCAGCGTGTTATGTAGTATATGGCCCTCGTGTTGAAATGATTTTTGCGCATAATAAAACAAAATTATACCTCTTGCAGGCTGGCGAGTTTGAATTTATCAAAGAAATTAGACTCAATGAAAAAGGTAAACTCATGGCTCCAGGCGGAACACAGCAAAACTGGGAAAAGTACCATAAATCTATGATAGATGGCTTTTTTAGTGAAGGGTACCGTTTGCGATACTCTGGAGGAATGGTGCCTGATCTGCATCAGATTCTTCTCAAAGGCGGTGGACTCTTTAGCTATCCTGCAACAAGTGACAAACCACAAGGAAAACTTCGCTCTCTTTTTGAAGTTTTTCCGTTTGCTTTTATTTATAAAAGATCAGGAGGGAGTGCGATTGATGGTAAGAGTGATCTCTTAACACTTGGACATGCACATATTCACGACACCTCTCCTTGTTTTTTTGGTTCGAAGTATGAAATTGAACGTGTAAAAGAGGTATATGCACAAAATGCATGAAAAACCAAAAGATAAATTTGAACTCCATCTTGATGAGATGATACAAAAGATTCAAGCGTGTCAAGAGCAAAAAGCACATAAAAGTTGTAGTGCTTGTGAAGACTTTTTACAATGTGAGTTGCGAAATGAATATATCAAAGCAGTATATAACAGTATGTCAAAAGGTGAAACAGGCGGATTTGAGTTTTAAATTCACTTGGCATTGTAAAACATTTTAGATAAAATACAGTAAATATTTAACAGGAATAGAAATTGAGCAAATATATAACAACACCCATATACTATGTAAACGGAGAGGCTCACATTGGGCATGCTTATACAACCTTTATAGCAGATACAGTTGCACGATATGAACGATTAAAAGGAGAAGATACTTTCTTTTTAACAGGGACAGATGAACATGGACAAAAAATAGAAGAGTCTGCAAAAAAGGTTGGCAAACCTACGCAAGAGTTTGCAGATGAAATAAGTGCTACTTTTAAAAATCTTTGGGATGAGTTTGGCATCAGCTATGATAAATTTATACGTACAACTGATGAAAAACACATGCAAGGTGTGCAAAAAGCTTTTGAAGTCATGTACGCAAAAGGTGATATCTATAAAGATTTCTATGAAGGACATTACTGCGTAAGTTGTGAAACATTTTTTCCTGAAACCCAGCTCATAGATGGTGAGTTTTGCCCAGATTGTGGGAGATCAACAACTGTTGTCAAAGAGGAGAGTTATTTCTTTAGACTTTCAAATTATGAAGAAAAACTTTTAAAACATTATGAAGAAAATCCTGATTTTATTATGCCGCGTTCTCGCGCAAATGAAGTTGTAAGCTTTGTAAAAGGTGGACTTCATGATCTTTCTGTAACGCGTACATCTTTTAGTTGGGGTGTAAAGATGCCTCAAAGCATAGGTGATGAGAAGCATGTTATGTATGTTTGGCTTGATGCACTTCTTAACTATATTACAGCACTTGGATATGGTACAGATGAAGAAAAAATGCACTATTGGCCTGCTGATATTCATTTTGTTGGTAAAGACATTCTTCGTTTTCATGCTATTTACTGGCCCGCATTTTTGATGAGTCTTGACCTGCCTCTTCCAAAACATATAGGTACACATGGCTGGTGGACACGAGATGGGGAAAAAATGAGCAAATCAAAAGGAAATGTTGTCTCTCCAAAAGAGGTTGCTGATGCTTATGGTGTTGAAAATTTACGATATTTTATGCTCAGAGAAGTTCCTTTTGGACAGGATGGTGATTTTTCACAACGTGCTTTTATAGATAGAATTAATTCTGAACTTAGTAATGATTTAGGAAACTTACTCAATCGCATTATTGGCATGAGTGGCAAATACTCTGATTATGTAATAGATAGTGTGGATGTAGAAAAATATCATTCTCAAGAGATTGAGCAAATGAATCTTATTTTAGACTCTTTGGATGCATTTATAGAAAACTTACAGCCGCACAGATATCTAGAAGAGCTTTGGAGACTTTTTTCTATTGGAAACGGAGTTATTCAGGAGTATGAACCATGGGTAAAAATGAAAAATGGGCAAAAAGATGAAGCACTTGCTACAGTTGCTGTTGTTGCAAATATTTTAGCAAAAGCTGCCATAATGCTCCACCCTGTTATGCCAAATACCACAAATACAATAGCTGATGCCCTCTCTTTTGAAATAAATACACAGAGCTATAAAGAGCTTGTTCAAGAGAAGAAACTACTAAAATTATTTAATATCAAAAAAGTGCCTCCTCTTTTTCCAAGAGTTGAGGAGCCTTTAATGCAAGAAGCACCAAAAGCTGAACCTACAACAATGAAAAAAGAGGAGAAAAAATCTTCAAAAGAGGATGATAATCTCATAACAATTGGTCAATTTTTTGAAACTTCTTTAAAAGTTGGTACTATTGTTAGCGCGCAAGAGGTTGTAAAAAGTAAAAAACTTTTAAAGTTGCAAATTGATTTAGGTGAAGAGAATCCTAGACAAGTTGTTGCTGGAATTAAGGAGTTTTATTCTCCGGATGCTTTGATAAATACGCAAGTATGTGTTGTAGCAAACTTAAAACCTGCAAAACTTATGGGCATGATAAGTGAAGGAATGCTGCTTGCTGCTAAAGATGAAGAGGGTTTGTGTTTAATTAGACCTGAAAAATCTAAAAAAGCAGGCACACCTATTGGATGAGGCTTGAAAATACACTAGCACTTATACATGGAGAGTTGATAAACACTCCATGTATAAATAGTTTTAATAATGTTGTACTTGATGCAAAAGCTGTAAAAAGAGGAGATCTTTTTATAGCTTTTGATGAAAACTCTATAGAAGATGCTATTTTTAATGGTGCTTATGGTGTTATCTTTGATAAACCTACACAAATAACAGACAATGAAATTGCCTGGATAAAAGTTGCAAACCTTGAAGATTCTCTTAAACGCCTGCTACGCTTTAGGCTTATAAGTAAAGAGATAACTGCATATTCCTGTGATGAAATCACTCTCAAACTTGCCATACAGATTGTAACAGAGCCAAACTTTATTGTTTTACATGGGAGTCTGCAATCAATATTTAAAGAGCTTTATTATGTAGAAAATTCTACTACAGTACTCTTTAGCCCTACCCTAACCCCTGCTGATCTCTTTACTAGCATTAAAGAGCTTCCAAAAAGTAAAAGATCAATTATAGATATCATTAGAAAGACTCTATTTGAAACATCTTTTATCTATAATAATGTTTTTTATGAAAGAGAGCTCATTGCACCGCTTTTTATACCCTACCTTGAACGTTTACTCTATCTACTACAGAGTTTAAAGATAGAATTTCGACTTAGAAAGTTTACGCAAATAGATCATTTTGAAGCAGTCTTTGTAAATAGAAATTTTGAGATAAAAGAGTTTGGCAATAGTGATAGGGTGCTCATTTTTGAAAAAAGCATCTCTTTTATAGAGGATGAGATCGGCTTTTTACAAAAACATGCCCCATGGGCAAAAATAATCTATATAGTTCCTTTTTCATCGAAAGGCTTACTCTCTACAGCTACTTTTAAGAGTGAAAATATTTTTTTCTACACAGATAGTAAAGAGCTAAAAACCATTTTACACGCAAATAGTTTTCATTTTGCACTTATAGGGGGTATAGACAGGTCAATATTAGAGGAGCTTTCAATAAAGCAAACACAATTAACTTTGGATTTTTAATAAATCATGATACATTACATAAAACTATTTCAAAAGGATGCAAAATGAAAAAAATCATGCTCGCTCTACTCTTTATCGGTGCTTCACTCTATGCACTTGAAGTACAACATACAACTGTTGCATTTACTGCGTTTAAAACCTATGCAAAAAAAGGTGTAAGTGGTGTTTTTGATAAAGTTAGTATTACAACTGCAAAAGCCGATACTGTTGCACAACTTTTAAAAAATGCAACTGCAGATATCGATACCACAAGTGTAAATAGTGGAAATAAAGGTAGAGATGCAAAACTTGTAACAGCATTTTTTCAAGTTCAAAATGTAAAAAAGATAAAAGCAACGATTACTGATGTAAAAAAAGATACGCTTTTAGTCCAGCTTACAATGAATAAAAAAAGCCTTAATATTCCAATGAGCTATAGTGCAGAAAAAGGCACAATCAAAGCCAAAGGAGTAATAGATTTAGCTGACTTTGTAATGATAAAATCACTCAAGTCAATTAATAAAGCTTGTTATGCACTCCATCAGGGAAAAACATGGCAAGATGTAAATATATCTTTTACAATGCAATATAAATAGATGAATCGTAGAGATTTTTTAAGCACAGCAACATTCACTTCAGCAGCTATAGCACTCAATGGTTGCAATGAAGGCAATCATGTGGCAATAGATTATTCAAAACACCCACAAAAACAAAACAGTGCTACTAAAAATGTCCATTTCAACAAAAATAAAAAAACAGTTATAAAGTTGGCAACAAGCTGGCCGGCACACTTTCCTATAATGGGTACAGGAGTTGAAGAGTTTGCAAAACGCATTCAAGAGATAAGTAGTGGCACTTTAGAGATTAAGATTTACCCTAAAAATGTTCTTATTCCTGCTTTAGCTGTATTTGATGCCTGCTCTAGTGGTCAAATAGATGCCTTTCACTCTGGGCCATATTATTGGAAAGGGAAAAATTCTGCTTTTTCACTCTATAGTGGCATTCCTTTTGGCTTTACAGCAGAAGAGGTGAATTCTTGGATGCTCTATGGTGAGGGAATGGATTTATGGAGGGAACAATATGCAAAATATAACCTTTATCCTTTTTTAGGTGGGAATACAAATATTCAGATGGGTGGATGGTTTCGAAAGCCTATTAAGTCACTTGCAGATATGCAAGGGCTCAAAATGCGTATTCCTGGTCTTGGTGGAGAGGTTTTTTCTCGTATGGGTGTGAATCCTATTTTACTCCCTGCTGGAGAGATATACACTTCACTAGAGCGAGGTGTCATAGACGCCACAGAGTGGGTTGGACCTGCGCTTGATATTGCAATGGGGTTTTATAAAGTTGCTCCTTATTATTATTCTGGATGGCATGAACCGGGTTCTGTACTAGAACTGACATTTAATAAATATACATGGGATAAGCTCGCACAAGAGCATCAATCAATGATAGAAGTAGCTGCTAGTGAAATGAATGCAAATATGACGACCAAGTTTCATTATGAAAATATACATGCCCTGCAAAGACTCAAAAGTTTAGGTGTTACACTTGCAAAATTTCCAGATGATGTAGTACAAGCTGGTAAAGAGGCACTAGAGAAGACTATTGCTGATTTGAGCACTCAAAATAGCGATTTTGCCAGAGTCTATACATCTATAAAAGCACATTTAGATCTCTCAAAAGAGTGGAGTGATGCAAGTTTAGGATACTTTTTAAATATACGGTAGTTTAGGCTCTTTATTTGCTTTAAAATAGTAATATTTTAAAAAAAGTTATATAAAGAGTTTGGATTGAAAAAATTACTGTTTTTTACATTTTTATTTGCCACATCTCTATATGCATCTTTTACGGGAAGAGTTGTTGATATAAATACTTCACGGCCTATTGCTGGTGCGATTATAAGTGATACGAACTTTTCTGTAAAAAGTGATGAAAATGGCTCTTTTTTAATTGACTCAAAAGAAAAAGTTTATCATATAAAAGCATATGGTTACAGACCGTACACATTTTCATCTGATGTAAATACAAGCACGATAAAACTTACGCCTATTCATATAAAAGCACTCTATCTCACCTTTTGGGGCGCAAGTAATAATTCTAAAACCTTAAAAAGAATACTCAAGCTTATCGATGAAACAGAGGCTAATGCACTAGTCGTTGATGTAAAAAATGAATATGGTTCAACATCTTTTTGGACAGGGTTTGAACAAGCAAATAGATATGGAGCTCATAAAAACCGTACAAACCGTAATATTCAAAAGTTTATGAAAACATTAAAAGAAAGAAATATTTATACAATTGCAAGAATTGTAACCTTCAAAGATGAGTTGCAAGCTTCAAATAACGTCGATTATGCAATAAAAAAAGATTCTAACAATACTATATGGAGAAACCATGATAGCATGGCTTGGGTTGATCCTTTTGATAAACGTGCGCATAATTATGCTATTGCTATTGCTGAAGAGGCTGCTAAAGTTGGTTATGATGAGATCAATTTTGACTACATCCGCTTTCCTGCAAAAAAAGGGCTCAAGTTTTCAAAACAGAATAATTTGAAAAATCGTATAAAAGCAATAGAAGAGTTTTTAGATTTGGCACAAGAAAGATTAAGAAAATATGGTGTATTTATCTCTGTAGATACCTATGGGAATATCTGTTGGGCAAAAGATGATAATGGTATAGGTCAGAGTGTCTCCTCTTTGGCAGCACATGCTGATTATCTATGTCCAATGCTCTACCCTTCAGGTTTTTCAAGTGGATCTTTTTATTTTAAATATCCTGCCAAACATCCTTATGAAGTTGTCTATAGAAGTATAAAAAAGATTCAAGATAAAATACCAAGTAGCAGAGTAAGACCGTGGTTGCAATATTTTAAAGATTATACACAGTCAAAAAAAGCATATAAAAGAGAAGAGATTCAAAAACAGATAAAAGCAGCTGAAGATATAGGGGCAAATGGGTGGATGCTTTGGTCTCCCTCTAGTAAATATCATAAAGAGTATTTACGCCGATAAATGAATCTTTTGAAGCTTTTTTCTCAAAGCTTTTGACTGCGGTAAATAGTGTGCAACCAATGCATGAAACTCTTTTGAATGATTCATATGCACAAGATGGGCAAGTTCATGCACTATAACATAATCGATAAGCTCTTTTTTTATCTTTATCAGCTGTGTATTGAGTGTAATTACTTTAGTAGAGCTACAACTCCCCCATCTACTTTTCATCTTTCTAAATTTTAAGACTGCAAACTCTAAGTTCATGATTCTTGCAAAGTGCTCTACTCTGTGTGGCAGATACTCAGATGACATATATTTATAAAAATCATCATAGGCTGCTAAAATTTTTTTCATATCAAAGCTTTTTAAACGTTGTAGCTTATTACGTAAATATACTGCTTCACTACTCTCAATCGTATAAATTTCACCAAAGATAAGCACTTCATTTGCAAGGTTTATCTCTACTTGTTGATTTGAAGTGTTTTTATGAAGTTGCTTTCTGATCCAGGACTCTTTTTTATAAAAAAAGTCTCTTGCATAGGATTTGTCTTTATGTGGTGTTTTTATTACTATAGTGGAATCATGATACACTTTGATATAGCTGTGTTTTAAGTGTGGTGCATAGATATACTCAGCCTCTAATTCTTTACATGTAAGGATAGTTTTATTCATAGATGATTGGATCGCTTACACCTGCCATTGTAAAACCATTCAAGCGAAGTCTGCAACTGTCACAAACTCCACAAGCCTTTTCTTCATTTTTATAGCAACTCCAAGTAAGTTCTAGTGGAACATGTAACTTTAGTGCCTCTTGTACAATTTGAGATTTTTTCAGGTGCACTAAGGGCATTTTGATCTCTATGGTAGTTTCCTCTTTTGTACCAAGATTAATCGCTTTTTGCATAGCTGTAATATACTCTTCTCTACAATCAGGATATCCACTGCTATCTTCTTCAACAACACCAATACTAATAACCTGCGCACCCTCTTTTTCAGCAATTGCCGCAGCCATAGAGAGAAATATACCGTTTCTAAATGGTACATAGGTTACAGGAATCCCCTCTTCTACACCATTTGTAGGTACTGTTATATTTTTATCTGTTAATGCAGAAGCACCAAGTTGCTTAAAAAAGTCCAAATCCAAAATATATTTCTTCTTTACATGTAAGCTTGCACATATATTTTCAAAACATTCCAACTCTTTGTTTTGTGTTCTTTGGTTATAGTTAAAATGAACAGCAATAATTTCATATCCCTCTTTTTGCATCATATAAGCACTTAAAGTAGAGTCCATGCCACCACTCATTATGCATATAGCTTGCTTCATCTTCAAACAATTATCTCTTTTTTTGTGTTGCATATCTTTAGTTTTACGCCTCATTTATTATATAGTTTAAAAATTTTTGACAGAGCTTTTAAGCTCTTATCTAAGCACTCTTTTTGCTACCTAATAGCCTCGCAAAAGCTTTTACATAAATCCTACTATTTGTTCTGACTAGATTTTTTAATGGATCGAAAAAGAGTATCTCAACATTTTTAGGATACAAGACTAAAAATTATAGTTTACTATGAGTCTATACTCATCCCAGCCAGTATCTCTGCCTACAGTAGCTTCAGCAAATTTTCTTGGGAAGTTTCCACGGAAACGAAGTTGTAGATTTTTTATAGAGACTGGATAGTATTTGATGTCAAAACCAGCTTCAGTAGCAGTTCTCTCAACTCCATAACCACTATTTGCATCTATATCAA
>DQUE01000091.1 GCA_015662405.1 Sulfurimonas autotrophica
GATAGTCCAAAATGATACATGGGCGATTGCTTTGGCCATTGGTGCATTGATTGCAAATCTGTTTTCAATGGGGCTTGTATATATTGAGAGCAGTAAGATGCAAGAAGAGTATTAATTGTTTATAGGAAGAAGAGAATTGGAATATAGTGCGAAAAATATAGAAAAAAAATGGCAAGAGTATTGGAAGCAAAACGACAGTTTTGAACCAAGCGAAGATTTTACACAAGAGAAAAAATATATACTCTCAATGTTTCCATTTCCAAGTGGACGTCTGCATATGGGACATGTGAGAAACTACTCTATAAGTGATGCTTTTGCACGCTATCACAGACAACAGGGAAAAAATGTACTCCACCCAATAGGTTTTGACAGTTTTGGCATGCCTGCTGAAAATGCTGCTATAAAAAATGGGTCTCATCCTAGAGAGTGGACATATGATAATATTGACTATATGAAAAATGAGTTCTACTCTCTTGGATTCTCTTTTTCTCGTAAGCGTGAATTTGCTACAAGCGATAGGCTCTATACGAAGTTTGAGCAGGGCTTTATTATTGATATGTATAAAAAAGGTTTGCTTTATCGTAAAAAAGGTCTGCTTAACTGGTGTCCACATGATCAGACTGTTTTGGCAAATGAGCAGGTAGTTGATGGATGCTGTTGGCGATGTGATACACCGATAGTAAAAAAAGAGATGAATCAGTACTATTTTAAAATTACAGCTTATGCAGATGAACTCTTAAATGATTTAAAAAAGCTTGAAGGTGGCTGGCCAAAACAGGTTTTGACAATGCAGGAGAACTGGATAGGTAAATCAAATGGTCTTGCTTTTAATTTGTACTTTGATGAAGAGAGTGATAAAAAACTCTCTCATACCTTTAAGAGTTTTGATGTCTTTACAACACGACCTGATACAATTTATGGAGTGAGTTATACCGCTTTGGCACCTGAGCATGAGATTGTCTCTTATATGATTGATAATAATCTTCTTGATAGGGATGTTATAGCGCAGATTGAGGCGATGAAAAAAAGCTCTTCTATTGAGAGACAAAAAGAGAAATCAGGTGTTGCTTTAGGTTTACATGTAACACACCCACTCACAGGGGAAAAAGTCCCTGTTTGGGTAGCAAATTTTGTGTTGATGGATTATGGGAGTGGTGCTGTTATGGCAGTACCTGCACATGATGAGAGAGATTACGATTTTGCTAAAAAGTATAATTTGCCTATAAAGCCTGTGATAAAACCTTTGAAAGGGGAGCATGATTTTTCAAAATCTGCTTTTGTAGAAGTTGGCGAACTTATCAACTCTGATACATTTACTGGGATGAACTCAAAAGAGGCTCAGGAGAAAATTATAGCAATGTTTACGCAAAAGGGCATTGGTAAAAAGAGGACAAACTATAGACTCAAAGATTGGGGTGTGAGTCGTCAAAGATACTGGGGAGCTCCGATTCCTTTTATTCATTGCGATGCGTGTGGGCTTGTGATGGAAAAAAAGGAGAACCTGCCTGTGGCTTTGCCTGATGATGTAACGATTACAGGAGAGGGAAATCCTTTAGAGAGACATCCTACTTGGAAATATTGCAAATGTCCTGAGTGTGGCGGTGATGCTGTTCGCGAAACTGATACAATGGATACTTTTGTGGAGTCTTCTTGGTATTTTTTACGTTTTTGTGCTTCTAGTGCAAACTGGGAAAAAGAGGCTTTTTCTGCTGAGCAGATAAAGTACTGGATGAGTGTTGACCACTACATTGGTGGCATTGAGCATGCAATTTTACATCTCTTGTATGCACGCTTTTTTACAAAAGTTTTTCGTGATTTGGGTTATGTTACGTTTGATGAACCGTTTTTGAGACTTTTAACACAGGGAATGGTACTCAAAGATGGTGCTAAAATGAGTAAGTCAAAAGGCAATACGGTAGACCCTGATGCTATTATAGAGAGGTATGGTGCAGACACTGCGCGTCTGTTTATACTCTTTGCGGCACCACCGACACAGGAGCTTGAGTGGAATGATAGTGCGGTAGAGGGTGCTTATAGGTTTATAAAAAAATTTTATGAGCGAAGTGTAAATGCTATTTCCTGCAGTGAAAAACCAAAAATCAACCATGCAGATTTAACAAAAGAGGAGAAATTTGCTCGTAAAAAAGTCTATGAGGCGCTTAAGCGTGCTAAAGAGGTATATAATGAGCGTTATACTTTTAACACTATGATAGCAGGCGTTATGGAGGCCATGAATGCCCTCAATGCACAAAAAAATGCAGATGTCTGGAGTGAAGGTTACTGGATACTTAGCTCTATTATGGAGCCGGTAATTCCGCATGTTTGCCATGAAATCAGTGAAAAGTATTTTCAGCTAAAAAATCTGGCTCCACAAGAGATAGTTGCTGCGGTGTTTGTTGAAGAGAGTATCTCTTTGGGTGTTTCTGTTAATGGGAAAAAGAGAGGTGAAATTGAGATTGATGCAGATGCAGATAAGGAGAAAATTATTGCAACAGCAAAAGAGGCTGTTGCCAAGTGGATTGCAGGCAAAGAGATTGTCAAAGAGATTTTTGTACCTAAAAAACTTGTCAATATTGTAGTAAAGGGCTAAAATGAAAAGCACTGCACACTTTTTGCAGGTAATTATTTCTATAGTATTGTTACTTCTTATAAGTGGGTGTGGATATAAGCCAAGTGCAAAATATGCTAGAAGTGTTGTTGGAGAAAGAGTGAGTACTGAGGTGACAATATCTGCGCTTGATCCGCAAAATACAGTGCTTATCAAAGATGCAGTTGATAGTGCGATAGTGGAAGTCTTTCACGCTTCTTTGACAGATAGAGCGCATGCTAAGAGTCATTTAAAATTCTCTCTCAATCCTCCAAGTTACTCTGCAATTCAGTATAATGCAGACGGGTATGTCATTGCCTATAGAACAATAATCGTTTTAAAAATAACTAGAGAATCAAAAAGTAGTAAAAAGAATTATACAGCAAGAGGTAGTTATGATTTTTCTATTGTTCCAAATGCAGTTATAACAGATCAAGAGCGATTTGATGCAATAAAATTCAGTGCGATAAAAGC
>DQUE01000010.1 GCA_015662405.1 Sulfurimonas autotrophica
AATGGATATTCTCAACTTAAAAAATAGAATGATAGGTACACTCTCAGGCGGACAAAGACAACGTGTTATGATAGCGAGAGCTTTGGCCTCTTCACCAAAAATTCTTATTTTAGATGAACCTAATACCGGTGTTGACATGGTTTCGCAACAGAGATTTTATACTCTGCTAGCAAAACTCAATAAAGAAGAAAACATAACTATTTTATTTATAACACATGACATTGGTGTTATTGCTGATGATATAGGTCGTTTGTTTACTATCAATCAAAAAGTTACAATTTGTAATAACCCAAAAAAGATGCTCTCTTGCGAAGAGGTAAGTGATCTCTATGGCATAGATGCCCATGTGCTTCATAACCATAAGCACGAGCATTAAGGATAACTATGTTTGAAATGTTTGATTATGATTTTATGCAAAGAGCTTTTATAGCAGGACTCTTTATAGCAGTGCTTGCGTCAATAAGTGGTAACTTTGTAGTACTTCGTCGCTACTCATTGATGAGTGAAACATTGGCACACTCTGCACTTGTTGGTGTTTCAGTGGGACTTGTTGCAGGGTATAATCCTTTATGGGTTGCTGTGATTGTAGCTGTTAGCTCTGCATGGCTTATAGAGTATCTCAGAAGTGCATTTTCACTCTATAGTGATGCGATTTTAGCAATTATACTCTCAGGTTCTTTAGCAATGGCGATTATTATAGTTTCACTTGGTGGGGCTTTTAATAATTCACTCTTTTCCTACCTTTTTGGTTCTATTTTGTCTGTTACAAATGAAGATGTTATTACAATAGTAATTGTAGGAAGTATCTCTTTACTCTTTTTGCTTCTTTTTTCCAAAGAGCTCTATTTTATAGCATATGATGAGGAAGTGGCACAAACAAGTGGTATAAAAGTAAAATTTTTAAACTTTTTGCTTGTAAGTGTGGTAGCAATTATTATCGCTCTTTCCATTAGGGTTGTTGGAAGTTTGCTTATTGGGGCGTTAATGGTTATTCCGACAGTGGCTGCTTTGCAGTATAGGGTTGGTTTTAGAAATACGATGCTCCTTTCACTCCTTTTTGCGCTTTTTAGTGTTATTTTTGGAATGACACTCTCTTATCACTATTCGTTACCATCGGGTGCTACGATAGTACTTTCTGTTATAGTGATTTTTATTATCTCTCTTGTGATAAATAGAAAATGACAGGCAAGAGATGAAGATAAGTTCTGAGTTTTCCAAATATGCAATAGATTATAACTCTTATAATATTGTCCAGCAAAAAGTAGCCGATAAGTTACTCTCTTGCATAAAAGCAAAACCAAAAATTATTTTAGATTTGGGTTGTGGAAGTGGTACCTTGACAAATAAAATTTCTTGGAGTTATGAGAAGATTGTTGCTGTAGATTTTGCTCAAGGTATGTTAGACTTACACCCAAAGCATGAAAATATAGAGTGTATATATGGTGATTTTAACGATGAAAAACTTTTTGAAAGACTCAAAAAATATAATTTTGATTATCTCTTGTCTGCTTCTGCCCTGCAGTGGGCAGATGATTTGGATAAAACTTTTCAACAACTACAATCTTTTCATACGCCTGTTGCACTGGCAATATTTACAGCAAATACATTTAAAACACTTTATAAAACAGCAGGATTGCAACCATTATTGATTGATACATGTAGACTCGATAGACTGCAAAAAAAATATTTTCATGCGAATTTTGAAGTTGTAAAGTATAACTTGGAGTTTGAGAATGTAAGAGAGATGTTTCGTTATATAAAAAAGAGCGGTGTAAGTGGTTCTCGTAATGTTTTAAGTTATAAAGAGATGAAAAAACTCATGAAGGAATATCCCCATAATTATCTGGAATTTGAAGTGGCTTTTATCTATTGAGCATAATCTCTTTTTCTACATTATATAGTTCGTAACGTAGAGTTTTAAAGTTTTCGCTATATGTTATGTTGTCGAGTTTATATAACTCTTCTAATACTCTTGCAGACTCTTGTGCGCGCTTCAAGTTAGCAGTTAATATATCTTCAAGACTAAAACGGTTTTGCTCACTCTTTGTAGAAGGGCGAAGTACATCGTTTATACTATCTCTGTAGCGAAGTAGTTCTTGTTGCTCTGCTATTTGTGCTTTGTGTCGAAGTGATTTTAGTTTTGAGGAGAGTTCTTTGTTGTTGTCTTTGTAGCGTAATATATCTTCAACAACTCGTATGCCTTCTTTAAGGCGATTAATATTGGCATCAATCACCCGAAAAAGTTCGGGTGAAAGAGAATTACTCTTCATTTCCAAAGATGCCAAAAAGTTGTAAGAGCGCTATGAATATATTTAGAAAATCTAAATAGAGTGCTATAGCACCGTCAATTGGAGTTTGATAAGCTCCGTTCATAATGTTTTGCGTATCATAGATAACTAAGATACTAAAAAGTATCACCACTGCACCGGCAATGATAATTTGAAGCATTGGATTTCCAAGAAATATATTAAGTATAGAAAAGCCGACAATTACAAGCAGTGCAATCATTAAAGGTTTTCCATATCCTGTAAAATCCCTTGTGCTCTTTATTGCAAAAAAGCTCATAGCACCAAATACAACAGCTGTCATGGCAAATGCATTACCAACTATTGCTCCGCCACCACTCATTCCAAGCGTGTATGCTAATAATGGTGCAGTTGTTAGTCCTGTAACAAAAACAAAAGCAAACATTACTATCAGATTTATACCTGGTTTGTTCTTAACAAATTGTAAGCCGATTAAAAGCCCAATCTCCAAAAAGAACAATGGCCAAATTAAACCTGAAATACTGGCAGCTAAAGGCACACCTACATAAGCACCTGCTGCTCCTGCAAGCATTGATGCTGCAAAAAGTTTATAAGTCTCTTTTACAAAAGAGACTATCTGTGCTTCACTACGACTGCTCGTTTGAGTAGTAAAAGTGTTGTTTCGTGCATAATCACGATCATAAAGTCCCATATTTTTTCCTTATTTAGAATATTTTTACTTAAAGTGAAGTATATAGATAAAAAGTTAATGAAAAGCAACATGTATGCAGTGTAAGTAAAGCTAATTCAAATTGAAACAGAGCAAAAAGAAATTTTCAATGATTTTTACCAACTTAAGCATCTTCTAAGCAACACTCCCCTATAATTCCCATCCACAAACGGAAACGACCTTCAGAGTTTGAAGAGAGAAAGAGAC
>DQUE01000057.1 GCA_015662405.1 Sulfurimonas autotrophica
AATAAACTTCCAAATAATTCACAAGATGGATATATTGTAGATAAATTTCTCTGTGCAACACATGATTTGAGCCCTGTTAGAAATAGAAGTGACACACTCTGGCGTTCTCACGCTTTAGTGCTACGAAATATTGAAAAACTTGCCCTTTATAGAGATGACTTTATAAAAGATAAAATTCAAAATCTCTATTTTTTCAAGGAGAAAGAGTTTAATACTCCCACTTTATCAGCAACACTATATCCTATTCTAAAACTTGGTTTTAAAAATATCACAAGTCGCTTTGATAAACTTTTTAGAAAACAGCAGTGGTCAATCTATTTTGCACCAAATGCTGAAGGTACATCTTTTAATCAAAACATGAGTGATTTTAAAGAGATTCCAACTCCAAAAGAGTTTTTTTGGGCTGATCCTTTTGTTGTTGATAAAGAGGATAAAAGTTATATCTTTTTTGAAGAGTATGTCTATAAAACGCATAAAGGACATCTTTCAGTTGTAGAATATGACCATAAAAGTGGGGATATATCTGCTGCTAAAGAGATATTAAATACACCATATCATCTTTCATATCCATTTATGATGGAACATGAGGGTGAATTTTATATGATTCCTGAGGGGTCAAAAGATAGAGATATCAAACTATATCGTGCTTCTAATTTCCCTTATGAATGGGAAGAGATTCATACTTTGATGGATGATGTTGTTGCGGTTGATACTACACTTTTTTATAAAGATGATAAGTGGTGGATGTTTACTAATATAGCAGAACATGAGGGTTTGTCCTTAAATGATGAACTTTATATCTATCACTGTAAAGATTTTTTAAAAGATGAGTGGATACCACATGCTCAAAATCCAGTAATTTCATCTCTTCAGACCTCTCGTCCTGCGGGAGGAATTATGATGTATAAAGATGACTATTATCGACCTTCTCAAAATTCAGTGGGTTGGTATGGTAGAAGTACCAATTTTAATAAGATATTGACCTTAACACCTGATGTTTACGAAGAGGAGTTTGTAAGTGAGATCACACCAGAGTTTGTTGATGGTATTTATGCAGTGCACACTTATAATGCTTCAAAAAGATTAACGGTGATTGATGGATTAAAAAAGATAGGAAGGTTTTTATAATGGATAAGAGTGTAGCATTGTTTGAAAAGTTTAGTGAGGATAAAAAGTTATCGTATCCAAATATTAAAAACAAGAGAAGATATAAATCAACACTTATGATTGCACCAAGGCTTGCTGACCCTAAAAAGGCTGGAGGAATGTTAGTATTTGTAGAGAACCTTTTACATGATTTAAAAGATTTGGGTGTTGAATATGGGGTTGTTAACACAAATTCACAAATTTATAAAAATCTTCCGCATATGCTTCTTGTCTCTCTTTTTAGTTTTTTCAGACAATTTAGAAAATATGATCATATATTTTTAGTAGCAACAAAAAATCAGTTGATAATCTTAGGGCCTGTTGTTGTCTTTTTTGGAAAGATGTTTGGTAAAACAGTAAGTATCAAGAAGACTGCAGGAAGATTTCATAGAGAATATGAGAAACTAGATCCAATTCGGAAAAAATTGGTGGAGTATACCTTCAAACATGCAGATATTGTATATTTTGAGACGAAGCTCATCGTTGATTATTTTAAACACCTCAATAAAGAGACATACTGGCATCCAAATATCAGAAGAAATCCTAACTATACCTATAGGCCAAAAACATATCAGAAGAGATTTGCATTTATTAGCATGATCATTGAGACTAAAGGCATGGATGAGTTACTTGAAGCTAGTAATAAATTGGATGATTCCTTTACAATTGATGTTTATGGTAAAGTTGGTGAAGCAAAATATACCAATGAACATTTTGAAAAATATAATGTGAATTTCAGAGGACCCTTAGCTCCTGATGAAGTTTTGGAGAAATTAAAAGAGTACGATGTTATTGTTTTACCAAGTCATGAAGAGGGATACCCTGGTATTTTTATGGAAGCATTTTCTTTTGGGATTCCTGTACTTACCACTACATTGCAACCTATTATGGAAATTGTAACACATCAAGGAAATGGTATCTTAGTTCCTCCTAAAGATGTTGATTCATTGTATCAAGGTTTTTTAGCTTTTAATGAAAAAAATTATGCAGTAATGAGTAAAAATGCTTATAAATCTTTTGATATGTTTGATTCTCTGAAGCAGACTAGAAAAATTATGGAGCAGGTTAATACTATTGCAGAAGGTTCCAACCTATGAAAATACTTCATATTTCACCTGATATGTATACAGGTGGTGCGCAGAAGTTTTGTATTGATGTCTGTAATGAATTGGCGGAAAATAGTGATAATGAAGTGATTCTTTGTTCAATTGAAAAATTGAATGATGGGCAAAAAATTATGTATGATAAGATAAGTCCAAAAGTCAAATTTATATCTTTAGACAAAGAGGGGAAAAGCCCATTTATTGCATTTAAAATTATGAAGATGATTTTTTCTATAAAACCTGATATTACCCATACCCATACAAGGGCACAGATTTTTTCTGCACTTGGTTTGCTAATGTTTAGAAAGCCAAATATTCATACAATTCATAGTGTGGCACATAAAGAGACGACAAAAGGGCGTTTGAAATTCTATAAATTTTTATATGATTATTTTAATTTTACTCCTGTCTCTATTAGTGATCAAGTTTTAAAATCAGCTATTAACATTTATGGTGAAAAACATAATGTAAAGATTGATAATGGAGTACAAAAACTTCAAAAAACTGTTGAGTTTGATGAAGCAAAACAGTTTGTTGATTCATTAAAAAAAGATGAAAATACAAAGATCTTTGTAAGCATTGGAAGATTTTATCAAGTGAAAAATCAAGAACTATTGATTGATGCTTTTGAAGCTTTACTAAAAGAGGGTTTTGATGCACATCTTTTGATATTAGGATCTTTAGATATCGTTCCTGATTATGCCTCGTTATGTCAAGAGAAGATAAAAACACTTAGTCACATACATCTGTTGGGTGAAAAAGGAAATGTGTCTGATTTTCTTTTAGCGTCTGATGCACTCTGTTTCTCTTCTACCTATGAAGGACTTCCTATGGCAATTATAGAGGCCATGTCTATTGGAGTTGCCACTATTTCAACTCCCGTTGGTGGGATTCCTGATGTTGTGATCGATGAAAAGACAGGGTATCTTTC
Organism: Sulfurimonas autotrophica; assembly: GCA_015662405.1. GTDB lineage: Bacteria > Campylobacterota > Campylobacteria > Campylobacterales > Sulfurimonadaceae > Sulfurimonas > Sulfurimonas autotrophica_A. The sequence continues at coordinate 3,181 of DQUE01000057.1, forward strand.
AAAAGATATGAGCGTGGATGCCTATAAAGAGGCGTTAAAGAAATTTATTTTAAAAGATAGTATAGATTCAGAGGTGTTAAAAGAGCATTATGAGAAACATTTTACAATTGAAAAATGTACAGAACAATACATGAAACTTTATGAAGAAAAAGTCAATGGTTAGGAGTTTTTTTAATAAATTTCAACTATATTTCCATACACTAAAATATATGAAATCTACGCAAATCAAATATCGTATATTTTATATGCTTCGTTCTAAATATAGAAAAGTTATAA
>DQUE01000092.1 GCA_015662405.1 Sulfurimonas autotrophica
AATGCATTTTCCATACAAATGTGCCACTTCCATCAAAAAATGATTGTACAACGATACGTCACAAGACATCCAAAACTAGAAGTTTGAGAAGAGATTTACCCTATCTCTTTGCCTATAAAAACTACCCAGCATTAAAGATGTCAAACACTACAAATTCATTGGATGGTAGAGTATTTTCTCAGCTTAAAAAACTCACAAAAATACACCAAGGAATAACGAAGAGTTTAAAGTCTAAATTGATTGATGATTATTTAGTTAGCTATAACAAAAAACTACGATTTAGTTTCACAGATTTTTCATTACTTCAAAGAAGAGCCTATACTATATCAGTCCTCTTCTCATATCTCTTAAATAGCAACGCCATCACTATTGTCCCTATTGCCATGATATTACAAAGAACAAAGGTGTCATTTAACCCTATTTTGTCACCTGAATAACCTATAGCAAAAACAATAATCGAACTCACTCCAAAGTTGATTGCCATATATATACTATTCATAAAAGTCGGCATATTTGTATTGGTATCTTGCACAAATGCTATGAGTACAGGAGTGGAAGCAAAGACAAAAAAGCCTAATATTGCCAAGATAAATATATTTTGGAAATAGACAAAAAGCCCCATAAATATCGTAGAGCCTATAGCTGTCAACAATAGTGTCTTGTGTCGTCCTATTTTGTCTGAGATATTACCAGCCAAAAAGACTCCCGTCACACCTGTGAACTGCAGCATGGAAAGTGCTACACCTGCATACCAAAGTGACGCACCATTTTGCACTAAATAAACAGGTAAGTAAAGTGTCAGAGAGCTTCTTATGGTTGCCTGAAATAGTACAAATAGTCCAATAGTGACAAAGAAGCCTTTATACTGAATAAGCAACGACTTGATATCGCCCTTTTCTCGCTTTTTTGCTTTGACATGAGTCTCAAAGTTTCGTAATTTATAATACAAGATAACAGAGGCTAGGATACCTATAGGCATAAGCTTGTATACCCCCTCAAGACCCCACCATGATACACCGGCCGTAACCAAAAGTGGCCCAAGTGTACGCGCAAACTCACCTCCTACCATATAGTAGCTCATGCCCGTACCTGTTTTATCACCAGATGCCATCTTGACCATCGTAGGTGATGGGATATGAAATAGTGCAGAGGAGATGCCCGATACCAGCAATAGTATTATCAAAATGGTATAAGAGGGGGCCAAACCTATGAGACTCATGCTAATAGCCGTGATAGCAGGTGTCAATATGACAAAGTACTTGACATCTCTTTTTTCCGCTACTAGCCCAAGCAATGGATTAAAGAGTGCAGGAATTCTTCTGACAATATCAAGCAAGGCCACCATAGAAAGACTAAGGCCTAGTTTTTCTATGATCAGAGGCAAAAGCGGAGCCAAAAATGCTGCAAAGACATCATGCGAAAAGTGAGCAAAAGATATAAGAAGCACCATGCTTTTATTAAACTGATTATTCATATTTCTCATTTATATTTATTATTTGGGTAGATTGTAATATATACTTTCTTAAATCCGAGTATATTTATCTTATTAAATTCCTTTGACAGCTTAATAAAAAACGCTACATACTTCCCTACCTGTTCATGTAATTGACCACATAACAATCAACTAAATTTAACTTCATATTTCGACTCCATGCACGATGTAGACTTGTCGCATTTTTCATGCGAGAGAATACTCCGCCTGCAAGTGCCTTGGTTGCATTAGGCATACCTGTGATTGATGAGATAGATTTTTCATCCAAGGAGTTCTGATACTCATCATGTTATTCATCCAGTTTGTGGGTAAAGTTTTTTTCAGCTTGTGTTATTCTTGAGGCAATCTTGTTTAGAGCTTTCTTGCTTCAAATTTTGATCTCTCTGTGCGATATTGTTGCATAATCTTCTTTTTTAATAAAGTTTGCCAAGAGACAATAGCTATACGCTACTTTTGATAAAGGTGACATATTTATATTGGAACACCTTCAAAGGCTTCATGTAAGCTTCTTTTGCCATCTAAGGCAACATTTGAAATGGTACATCCAAGACTGACAAGCTCTCCTTGCACCATAAAGGTTGTACAATAAACCAATATTTTGAGATTGGTAATGTGCATATATTTTAGAACTTTTATACAACCATTCGCAAATATACCTTTGCTAACTACCAACATACCATACTTTGAAGGGTATTCTGCACGCCTGTTTTTTTCTTAAGTCAAGAATCATCAAAAAAAGCGCCTAGACGAGCAGAGATATTTTCAATACATCTAGCTCATCTTCTATATAAAGTACACTCTTATCCTTGCGAAAACTATATACAAGAACACTCCTCCTCTATGCAGTCTATTTGAATTACATCAAGAGGATGTGTCAAACTTGTGTCAAGGCTATACAGATTTGTATTATCTACTAGCTACAAAGGCGCACATGTCCATAAGTCGTTCAGTGTATCCCCACTCATTATCATACCATGCCAATACTTTGACAGTATTGCCATCTACTACATTGGTCATATCCGGCACGAAAGATGCGCTATAGGTAGAGCCTACAAAGTCACTTGAGACCCTCCTGTCGTTATCTATTTCTATAAGACCCTTGAAACTACCATTAGATGCTTCCTCAAAAGCCTTGTTGACTTCTGCTACGGTTACAGATTTACTTAGGCTTACCGTCATATCTACTGCAGATACATCAGCGGTAGGAACACGCATAGCATAACCATGTATCTTGCCTTTGAGATGTGGTATCACAAGCCCAAGAGCCTTAGCAGCTCCAGTAGTGGTAGGTATCATATTGATCGCTGCTGCTCTAGCTCTTCTCATGTCTTTGTTGTGCTTTACATCAAGTAAATTTTGGTCGTTTGTATATGAATGAATAGTGGTCATGAGGCCATTTTGTACACCAAAAGCATCATCAAGGACTTTGACTATAGGAGCCAGGCAGTTGGTGGTACAGCTAGCATTTG
>DQUE01000197.1 GCA_015662405.1 Sulfurimonas autotrophica
CAAGGAAGTTACACAAACAACAGATTGTGCTGCAAAACTTGCAAATGAATCTCGTGCAAATATTAATAATGTAGTAAATGGTCTCCATAAGCTGAATGAACAAGTGAGTACAAACCATGCAAATATTGATGAACTTGCTGCACAAGCAAACAGTATTACTTCTATTATAGAACTCATTACAGATATAGCTGAACAAACAAATTTACTCTCACTCAATGCTGCGATAGAAGCTGCACGTGCAGGTGAGCATGGTCGAGGCTTTGCCGTTGTTGCAGACGAAGTAAGAAAGCTTGCAGAGCGCACACATAAAGCGACAAGTGAGATTTCGATCTCAATAAAATCACTACAACAAGGTATGAGTGAAATTCAAACCAGTTCAGAAGTAATGAAAGCAACAGTTGATACCTCTACAAGTAAAATAGAAGATTTTGAAAAAACGCTCGTAGAACTTAGTGACAACTCTACAAAAATAGTTCATCAGTCCTACTTTATGGAAAACAGTATATTTGTTGTACTTGCAAAAATAGATCATATACTTTACAAATCACGCGCCTACAACTCTTTAATATCACTCAAAAAAGTCTTAAAAACAGTCTCTTCTCATGAATGTAACTTAGGACAATGGTATGACCATGAAGGAAAAGAACGATTTAGTCATACACCAGCTTATACTAAAATAGCACAACCGCATAATATTGTTCATACAAATGCAAACAAAAACCTTGCATACTTAGATGATGCAAAAGATGTCCAAGAAGTAGTACTGAAAAATTCTCAAGATATCATTCACAATTTTGAAGAGATGGAAAATGCCTCAGAAGAGCTCTTTTCACTCCTTGACACAATACTTACACAAGTGAGAAAAGAGTAAAGCTTTTATTCCCACTCCTCATATTTGGACTGGGAATGTTTATCTTTTTTATAGCGTTTGGCATTTTTACTCTTTTCTAATTGATTTATATTGTAAAGCAGTTCCTCTTTAATATCATGAATATCTTCATCCGAGTTTTTATACATTATCATTTTTTTTACAAGTTGCTGTAAATCCTGCAACTCTCCCTTATAAATCGGAGCCTCTTCTACTCTGTTGAGCAACTTTAATGCATTATCAATCTTTTTATCATATTTTTCTTTATCAAGATTTTCACTGTTTGATAAATATGATAGAATACTTTTCTTAAACCTCTCTAATGCTCTGATATATCGAAGCCTGTTCGCATTGTCAATCGCTTTTTTAGATGCCATTATAACCCTATTGTTTATTTATGAGTATAATTATACTCAAGATTTTTAAGAAGTCGAATACTATTTGGAGAAATATAATGAAAAAAATAATTTTATTACTTATAACTTTTACCCTCTCTGTGCTTGCAGAGGTAAAAAATGAATACCTTTCAAAAGAGCTATTGCAACAAAATATTCCAATAGTTGATATTAGAACTCCCGGTGAATGGAGACAAACTGGGCTTTTACAAGGTGCTATTCCTATTATGTTTTGGGACGAAAAAGGAAACTATGATACACGAAAATTTTTACAAGAGTTAAATGAAAAAGTTGATACTTCCAAAGCTTTTGCTCTCATTTGCCATACAGGTAACAGAACTTCTATAGTTGCGCCATGGCTTGCAAAGGAGTTTGGATATAAAGTTATTAATTTAAAAGGTGGCATGGAGTATGCTACAAAAGGGTTACATGTAAAGACCATCCCCTATAAAAAATGAACAAACTAAAAGTTTTTTTTCGATTTATTTTCTTTTTAACCCTACGCATTATTTTTACATAGGAGGAAAAATATGGAATTAAATAAAACTTATATAACAAACTTCATTGCAGTAATTTTTATACTTATCTCATTTTTTGTACCTGCATATAAAGATCTCTTTTTATATACAGGACTTTTTGCTCTTTCGGGTGCATTAACAAATCAATTAGCTATACATATGCTTTTTGAAAAAGTACCATTTTTATATGGTTCAGGAGTTATTACACAAAGATTTGAAGCATTTAAACATGCTATTAAAAATCTTATAATGCATGAGTTTTTCACTCCAGAACAGCTCAACAAATTTTTTGCCAATGAAGAGAAAAAAATAGACCTTGAACCTATAATTCAAAAAACAGATTTCACACCTGCTTTTGATTCCTTGAGTAAAACAGTCATGGAGTCCTCTTTTGGTGGTATGTTAGAGATGTTTGGAGGGGAGAGTGCTTTGGCAACTCTCAAAGAACCATTTACAACAAAATTAAAATCAGCAGTAATCAAAATAGTCAACTCAACAGCTTTCAACAACACATTAGAACAACATCTGCAAAATTCCTCACTCAGTGATGATATGATACAATCTATAGAAAAAGTCGTAGATGCAAGACTCAATGAACTGACTCCGCAAATGGTGAAAAAGATTATACAACAAATGATACATGAACATCTACAATGGCTTGTCGTCTGGGGTGGAGTCTTTGGTGGACTTATAGGTTTTATCTCTTCATTCTTAATATAGCCCTTATTTAAGGGATTTAAGTTTTTTATTTTTTAAATTTTACTACATTTTTTTACTACAAATGGTGATAGAGTTTGCTAAAATTTGAAAAAATATGCAAATCTCGATAAGTGCCTAACAAAAATAAATGACATAAAAAGTAGGACTGAAAATTGCCATATAAAAGGTATGAAATAACCAAACAATTGAAGCACTACAAACAATACTAAAGAGAGAGATAAGAGTAGAGCAAGAGCACAAGCAATTTTATTAAATTCACAAAGAAGATCATCCTCAAGTAAAAGTATTTTATTCGACACTCTCTATGGCCCATCCAATCTCTTCACCAGCAAACATAGGTACAACACCCGAATAGTTCTTGGGCACTAAAAATGGTCGTTTTTCTAAGACAACTTCTTTAAATTCAGGGCAAATTCCATAAATATTCTGTGCATTGTCACTCACAAAGGCCTGTAGGTTTTCAAGCTTGTCAAACTGATCAAAAATTTCTGCAAGCAGTTGCAAAGAGATCGGTGCGGTAAAAATACCTGCTGCACAACCACAAGACTCTTTTTTATGCTGTGGATGTGGTGCAGAATCAGAACCAAACATCACTTTTGGATGTGCTTCAAGCGCTACACTCAAAAGTGCATCCAAATCTTCAGGGCGTTTTGCAATCGGCTTACAAAACAGATGTGGCCGCATCAATCCACCTACAACATCATCAAGCGTTAAAAGCAAATGATGTACGGTAATCGTCGCATAGAGGTTTGGATATCTATCTAACATTGCAACCGCTTCTTTAGTTGTAATATGTTCCATTATAATCTTTAAATCAGGAAAGTTTTGTGCCAAAAGTTCATAAATACTCATAAACTCCGCTTCTCTATCCATCACAAAACCATCCGTTTCACCATGGACACACAGAGGAATTCCTAATCTGCTCATCGCCTCAAGTGTAGGACGCATCTCTTCTACATCAAAAGAGCTTACACCATCTTCAGAGTTAGTGGTTATTCCGGCAGGATAGAGCTTAATGGCTGTTATTTCATCTACTACACTCTCTAAAAATGCTTTGTCATAGTTTTTATAAAAGAGTGTCATATAGGGTTCAAAATAGTCATTAGGAACAGCTGCCATAATACGCTGTCTATATGCGATAACATCCTCTTTGCTCTCTACTGGAGGAACAAGGTTTGGCATTACAATAGCTCCACTGTAAGTATATGCAGTCAGTGGAGCAACATTTTCAAGCATAACACCATCACGAAGGTGCAGGTGCATGTCTAGGGGCATTAAAAGTGTATGGGTTTTCATCGAAATTTCCTTAATATAATCAATAAGATATTATAACATAACACAACAATATGATGTTGCATAATAGACCATTGATTGAACTCTATCGCATTGCATTTAACTTATACTTATATATTTTCTTTTGCTTTACAAATCAAATCATTAATGGCTTTTTCATAACGCAGTGCTTCTTCTTTTTCTGTAGATTCAAATCGTGTCACCAAAACCGGTGTCGTATTGCTTGCTCGAACAAGTCCCCAACCCTTTTCAAAGTTGATGCGAACACCATCCACATCTATTATATCTTTTATATTCGGAAAATCAGCAGGTGGGTTTTTGAGTAGTTCTTTTACTTTATCTATGATTGCGAACTTCTCCTCTTCTGTCGTTTCTACTTTAATCTCTTCTGTTGCGTACACTTTTGGCAGTTTTGCAAGTTCTGCATCCAAATCTATCCCATCTTTTATGAGCTCTAACACTCTTAGTGTTGCATAGATTGCATCATCATAACCAAAATAGCGATGCTGAAAAAAGATATGTCCACTCACTTCACAGGCCAAATCCGCATGAATCTCTTTCATCTTTACTTTTAAGTTTGAATGCCCTGTTTTATACGTTACAGCCTTTGCCCCACGACGCTCAAGTTCATCATACATCACCTGTGAGCATTTTACTTCACCAACAACCGTGGGCTTATCCATTTTCATAGCGAACAAAATCGCCATCATATCGCCTTTGATATTATTGTTATGCGTAAGCACTGCTATGCGATCTGCATCACCATCATAAGCAAAAGCTATGTCACCCTCTTTTTCAAGTAACGCTTTTACATCATGTAAATTCTCTTCTACAGATGGATCTGGATGATGATTTGGAAATGTTCCATCAGGCGTTATATAGAGCCCCTTTACATGGAGATCTAATCTTTTAAATATTTCAGGAAGCACAACGCCTCCCACACCATTTCCGCAATCATAAACTATTTTTGTTTGCATCCCCTTAAGATGCTTAAATTCATTGACTAAAAAATCGATATATCTCTCTTTTGCCTTAATTTGCACTACATCTCTTTTTACTTTTGCAGGCATCTGCATCGCATCACACTCACGCCCGAGTGCATAGATATCTTCTCCAAAAAATGGTGCTTTATCAACTGTAATTTTAAAACCATTATATTCACTTGGATTATGTGAGCCTGTTATCATAACAGAAGCAGAAGGTATAATACCATCCCACTCTTGATAGTTACTAAAGTAGTTTACAGGAGTAGGTACAAGTCCCATGTCAAGTACTTTTTTTCCACCAGCATTGAGCCCTGCAACAAGATACTCAAAAAGAATCGGCGAATGACTTCTTGCATCGTAGCCTACTGCAACATATTCACCCTCTATTTTCGAAGAAAGAGCAAAGCCTATTTTCGTTACACTCTCCTCATGTAACTCTTCTTCGTATATTCCCCGTATGTCATACTCTCTATAAATGCTCAATTGTCAAACCTTCTTTGATAAATTACAAGAATTTTACAAAAACATTCATTAAGTTTGGCTTCTTCATTTAAATTTTTAAATCAATTTTTTTATACTCTACCTCTTGAAACATCTCTTGCAATATGCGTTCTGCGTTTTCTCTTGATAAATCACTTATAGATTTCTTTCCATCATATCCGACACTCTCTAAAAATTTTTGAAAATCTTGAAAATTAGCAATAAGTTTATTTATAGTATCATCTACACTATTGGATGACTCATTTACATGTAAGCTTATCTCTTTTACATTTTGTGCTATCTCCTTTTTTATTGCTTTTACATCATCTAAAGAGAGTTTTTTTGTATAGAGGTTTTTTATTGCACTTTTTGAAGATACATCCATATCACTTCTCCTGTTTTTGTCTTTTCTTTGAATGATATCGGCTTTTTTTGTAATATTTTAAGAAAATGATTACTCTACAAAAAGAATTTTTTGTAAATTTGCCTATTTATTTGCTTATTTGAAAAAAACCTGTTATAATGTTGTCAAGTGAAAGATGAGGCGTGAATTCATCTTTAGTGTGATTTTTGATCTATGTGTTAAAACCTCTCTAAAGACTCTCCCAATTTTTGACGAACTTAATAAAGAAAAGGCTATACAATGGCAGAATTACAAGACGGTAAAGTTAAATGGTTTAACGACGAAAAAGGTTATGGTTTCATAGAACAAGACAATGGTGGAAAAGATGTATTCGTACACTTCCGTCAAGTAAACAACAATGGTGGTGGACGTGTTTCACTTGCTGAAGGTCAAAGAGTAACTTTCGAAGTTGGTGAAGGTCAAAAAGGCCCACAAGCTGAAAACGTAACTCCACTTTAGTAGTTATTTCACACCCTTTATACAGGTTTTTACGCCTGTATAATTTTCTATTTTTTTAAAACTTCCAAACACTCATTTACAATTTACAACCTGATCTCTACCTTTAAAGAGATTGTAAAACTAGTAACACCTATTTTTTTGCTTTTTTATCTCATGACTCAATTACCCGCCATTGTAGTTCATCCTCTCCAAAGCAAGATTTTTATCTTTTGCTTAGCTATAGTATAATTCTATCTAAAAAATGGATATCTATGTGTATTTGTGGAAATGAATTCGATTTTAGTAAATGTTGCGAGCCGATTATTACAAAACAAAAGCAAGCCAAAACACCACTAGAGTTAATGCGTAGTCGCTATAGTGCCTATGTTTTAGCCAATGGAGAGTACCTTGTATACAGCAGTGCACAACACAACCGTTATGCAGATGACATCACTCTTATAGAAGAGTTTTCACGCTCTGTAGAGTGGCTCAGACTCGATATATTACATGTAAAAGGCAATACGGTAGAGTTTAAAGCCTATTATCGTGATAATGACGGGATACAAGTTTTACATGAAAAGAGTAATTTTATACAAGAAGAGGGAGAGTGGAAATATGCAGATGGAACTCTTTATAACGCCAAAGTAGAAAGAAATCTCAACTGTCCCTGCGGTAGTGGCAAAAAGTATAAAAAGTGTTGTGCATAAAGCTATATTATATATTTTTTACAAAAAGATAGCTCTTCTTATCAAAACCTGATTTTTCATAAAAGGTGTGTGCTTTTTTACGTTGCAATCCAGATGAAAGCACAATATTTTCACAAGCTGCAATTTTTGCATAATCATGCAGATACGCAAGCATCATTTTACCATAGCCTTGCAAACGGTACTGCTCATCCGTAACCAAATCAAAAATATAGAGATGCCTTTTGTGATACAGATTTGTCTGCACAGCAACACCGCTGTAACAAACTAACTCACCATTTTTAAAGATACCAAACATCTTATACGCCATGTGACGCATATCATAAATAAGGTCTTCAAACTCCTCATAAGACAACTCTTGGCGGAGTTGTTTGAGTAGATCATACACAGTATAAAGCTCTTTTAATGTCATTTCTCTTATTTGCATACCATATAATAACTAAATATTTATAATAATTTCGTTATAATCGTAAAAAAATATTATATAGGCTAAACAATATGGTAACAGTACAAAATTTAACGATGCGCTATGGAAACAGAGTGCTTTTTCAAGATATAAACTTAAAACTTGACCGCCACAAAAGATATGGACTTATCGGAGCAAATGGTGCCGGAAAAACAACATTTTTAAAAATTCTCTCAGGTCAAATCAATGAGTATGAGGGAGAAGTCATCATCCCCAAACAAAATAGAGTTGGTGTTTTAGGACAAAACCAATATGCATTTGAAGATTTTACTATTATGGACGCAGTTTTATATGGCAACAAGCGTCTCTATGATGCGATCAAAGAGAAAGAAGAGATCTATATGTCAGGTGATTTTGAAGATGATGCCATCAATAACCGCCTTGCAGAGCTTGAGACTATTTGTGTTGAAGAGGATCCTACTTACGAGTATGATGTAAACATCGCAAAAATCTTAGAGAATGTCGGCATTCCTGCACAAAAACATAATGACCTCATGAGTACACTTGATTCTGCCGACAAATTCAAAGTTCTTTTAGCACAGGTACTCTACCCAAAACCAGATGTTCTCTTTCTTGATGAACCGACAAATAACCTTGATATAGAAACTATCAGCTGGCTTGAACATGAACTCCAACGTCATGAAGGAACCATGGTTGTTATCTCGCATGATAGGCACTTTTTAAATGCTGTTGTTACAAATATTCTTGATGTTGATTACCAAAAAATTCGTGAATTTACAGGAAACTATGACGACTGGTACATTGCAGCAAATGTTATGGCAAAACAGATGGAGCTTGACAATGCAAAAAAACAAAAAGAGAAAGAGCAGCTCGAGGCCTTTGTTCGCCGTTTCTCTGCAAATGCTTCAAAAGCAAAACAGGCAACTTCAAGACAAAAACAGCTTGAAAAACTCAACATTGAAGAGATCAAACCCTCTTCACGCCGTGACCCATCTATTGTCTTTAAGCCAAAACGTACAATGGGTGATGAGGCCTTGCATGTAGAGCATATCTGTCACTCTTACGGCGATAATGAAGTCTTAAAAGATGTAACATTTAAGGTAAATCCGGGTGAAAAAATCGCTATCATTGGTGGCAACGGCGTAGGAAAAACAACACTTATTAAGATCATCATGGAGGAGTTGCAACCTAGCTGTGGCGGAACTGTAACATGGGGGGCTACGATTGAACCCTCTTATTTTCCACAAGATACAGCCGACATTATCACAGGAGATGGAACACTCTATGATTGGTTACGTGCATTTGATCCAAAACGCGACATTGCAGAGATCAGAAACTGTCTAGGTAGAATGCTCTTTAGTGGTGAACAGCAAGAAAAGAGTGTTGAGTCAATCTCAGGTGGAGAAAAACACCGTATGATGCTTAGCAAAATGATGCTTGAGGGTGGAAACTTTTTAGTACTTGATGAACCAACTAACCATCTTGACCTTGAAGCAATTGTTGCACTTGGTGAAGCACTCCATGCATTTACAGGTAATGTTATCTGTGTCTCTCATGACCGTGAACTACTCGATGCCTTTGCGACGCGCATTATTGAGCTACACCCTGACCATACCTATACAGACTTTCAAGGAAGTTATGAGGAGTTTGCTGCTGCTAAAGAAGCTGGAACAGTGTAAATATGCAAGAGTATACAAATTATTTGGGACTTGGCATAGCAGGCAACTTCGCACTGCACCTTGCCCAAGCTGGAGAGCTTGCAGAATTTCAAGATATCATTACAGAAGATGAAGCTGCTCCAAAAGGCATTTTTCCCTTTTATCTTCCATGTGAAAAAGCAATAGA
>DQUE01000047.1 GCA_015662405.1 Sulfurimonas autotrophica
ACTGAAACTCTACAAAGGAAATGTCACAGTTGTTGGAAGAAGTTCAAATGTATCACTCTTTAATCCTGAATATTCAACTTTTGAAGAGGATGAGGTATATAATCAAAAAGATGCAGAAGGTTTTATAAAACTCAATGCATTACGCTTTATCATTGAAGGCAAAGCAAGAAACAAATTTACAAAATAAAAACTAGGAAACAAAAATGAGTATAATTAAAATTGATATGAATTCACCTGAATTTATTGAAGAGATGGAAAAAACAGTTAAATTTACAGATAAAGTGATTGCACAGTTTGGCTGGGCATACAATCCAGAAGACGAGGTAAACAAAGGCGTGCAAATGGGTCTTGCTCGCAATAAAATGATGTATGGAAAAAGATTTTGTCCCTGTTTTATGGTAGATACAACAGGAGAGAAACCAAAATCTGTTGATGATAGAGTTTGCCCCTGTAAGCCTGCAATAGAAAAAGAGATACCAGAAGATGGAGCGTGTCACTGTGGAATCTTCTGTACTCCAGAGTTTGCTGAAAAAAAACGCATTGAACTTGGCTTAGAAGAAGTAGCACACAGCCACTCAAGAGGACTCACAAAGGAGGAGTGTGCACTACTTCTTCAAAAAAAGGAGTTAGATGGTGATGAGCTTGTTTCACTTTTAGAGGCACGTGAATTGCAAATGGTTGATTTTAAACTTGTGGATGTTCGCGAATATATGGAGTGGCAGATGGGGCACATTAAGGGTACTGACAAACTTGTACCTACAAGTTCATTTTTTCAAACATGGGAAGAAGCAAACTTTGCAAAAGATGAAAATATTATAGTTTATTGCCATGTGGGAAGTCGTTCTGCACATGTTGCAAGAATTTTAACAGACAATGGCTATGTAAATATAGGAAATCTTACAAACGGTATCGTTGCATATCCAGGTGAAATTGAACGATAAAATAAAACGAGGAGTAATCAATGAAAGTATTATTAATTAAAGATGTACAAAGTTTAGGAAAAGCGGGAGAAGTAAAAGAGGTGAAACCAGGTTATGGTCAAAACTTTTTAATTAAAAAAGGGTTTGCCAAACCTGCAACAGCTGAAATTATTGCTGAGCATGAAGCAGAGTGCAAAAGAAAAGAAGAAGAGGAAAAAGCTGAAATAGCAAGACTCAAAGAGATTGCCGAAAAATTAGATAAAATCGAAATTATCATTACAAAAAAAGTAGGCAACAACGGACATCTTTTTGGTGCAATCACAAAAGAAGAGGTTGCAAATGCACTCAAAGAACAGCATGGCATTGCAATAGATAAAAAAGCAATTACAGACAAAGCGGTCATTAAAACAATCGGAGAACATGATTTAGATCTAAAACTAGGTCATGGAATTCATGCAAAACTCCATGTTGATGTAGAGGGAGAGTAAGAGTTAATGTTTGATGCTACTACTATACTGGCATACAAGGGCAAAAAAAAAGCCGTTATCGGTGGTGATGGACAAGTCACCTTCGGAAATAGCGTTTTAAAGGGTAATGCAACGAAAATTCGCACCCTACACCATGGAAAAGTCCTCGCTGGGTTTGCTGGAAGTACAGCTGATGCCTTTAATCTTTTTGACATGTTTGAAGAGTTTTTAGAAAATAAAAAAGGGGATTTACTAAAGTCTGTTGTTGCCTTTTCTAAAGCTTGGAGAAAAGATAAAGTTTTACGTCGCCTTGAGGCTATGATGATTGTTCTAAACCAAGAACATATATTTATTCTTACCGGAAACGGTGATGTTGTTGAACCTGAAGATGGTGAAATTGCAGCCATCGGCAGTGGTGGCAACTTTGCAATATCTGCTGCACGTGCTTTAAAAAAACATGCTTCACTTGATGAAGAAGAGCTTGTCAAAGAGTCTTTACATGTAGCAGCAGATCTTTGTATATATACTAATCATAATATCAAAACCTTGATGCTAGATGGAGAGAGAGAGTGAATTTAACACCAAAAGAGATTGTAGAGTATCTAGACAAATATGTCATTGCTCAAAAAGATGCAAAAAAAACAATTGCACTTGCACTGCGTACTCGCTATAGACGTATGCAGTTAGATGACGAACTCAAAAATGAAATCACACCGAAGAATATTTTAATGATAGGTTCAACAGGTGTTGGAAAAACTGAAATTTCTAGACGTTTGGCAAAAATGATGAAAGTGCCTTTTATTAAGGTTGAAGCTAGCAAATATACAGAAGTGGGTTTTGTTGGTCGCGATGTAGAATCTATGATTCGTGATTTGGTTGTAAATGCTATAAGTATAGTAAAAGCAGAACAAGAAGAAGCCAATAGAGAAAAAATAGAAAACTATATTATCAATAAAATTACAGAAAAATTACTACCACCACTTCCTGCAGGTGCAAGTGAAAGCAAAAAAGATGATTACCAACGCCTTTTAGCAGCTATGGAAAAACGAATAGAATCAGGTGAAATGGATGACAAAATCATAGAATTAGAGATTGAAAAATTAAATATTGAGTTTAATGACACAAATTTACCACCAGAAATGGCAAAAGTGCAAGAGAGTTTTTCTAAGGTTTTTGCCTCTATCAACAAAGAAGAGAATAAGAAAGAGGTGACTGTAAAAGATGCTAAA
>DQUE01000159.1 GCA_015662405.1 Sulfurimonas autotrophica
AAGCAAAACGTGCCAAAATTTTAAAATATTTGTCGCCAAAAGCAGTTGATGGATTGCAAATATACAAGAGATTTGCTCTACGGATATTTATGATTGAAGTTGCTCTTATAGTTGTAGTAGCAGCATGGATGTGGTGGTTGGTGTGATTTATCTTTATGAAGAGCGTGCGGGTAAGGAAGAGTTTGTTATTAAAGGGGAGCTTTACAAGTACCTTATCAAGGTTCGTCGTCATCAAGAGGGTGATCTGCTTGGTTTACGTAACAAAGATGATAGAAAAACTCTGCATACCTACAAAATAACCGCTATTGAAGCACGCGCTTTATATGTAAGCAGACTCTCTTCGCAAATTTTAGAAATAAAACCAAAGAGCCCTTTGCATGTAGCATGGTGTGTGATTGACTCTAAATCGGTTGAGAAAGTCTTAGCAATGCTTAATGAAATAGGAGTGAGTAGAATCTCTTTTGTATATTGTGAACGTAGTCAGAGGAGTTTTACACCTGACTTAAAAAGGTATGAACGCATTTTACAAGCTTCAAATCAGCAGTGTGGACGCACAGAGATGATGGAGTTTGACACCTACAACTCTATCGCTGATTTTATTGCGAAGTTTCCAGATACAGTGGTTTTGGATTTTAGTGATGAGGTGCTCACAGAGGGTGTAGATTTTCAAAGAGTGCTTGTTGGTTGTGAGGGTGGATTCTCTTTAGCAGAAAAAAAGTTACTACAAAAACAGAAGGTTTTTCGGCTTGACACTTCGATGGTACTGCGCTCTGAAACAGCGGTTGTGGCTATAGCAAGTAAAATATTACTTTAAGTGCATGGGGAGTATAATTACTAGATGAAAACACATAATATAATCTATGAAGATGAAACAATATTTCACAGTTTTGTAAAAAAGCATAATTTAAAAGAGGAAAAAAGGCTCCTTATTCAAATTTTTAGTCCTATTGCTGATGAAGAGTTTTGTCTTATGCTTGCGCAAACGATTAAAAAAGCACTTCCTCAAGCAAATATTATCGGTACGACAACAGCAGGGGGTATAGCAAATGCTAAAGTAGAAGATAAAAGAGCTGTAATCTCTTGTACTCTTTTTACAAAGAGTAGTGTTGCATCGAAGCTTTATACATGCGGTGATGCGTTTGTAGTACAAAACATAAAAGATGATTTAGTACAAGATGATACAAAAGCGATGATAATTTTTAGTGATGGATTGCAAAGTGATGCAGAAACCTTGATAAGTAAGATACACGAAGCTCTTCCTGCAGTTATTATTGCTGGAGGACGTGCGGGAGATTTTCATTTTGAAAAAACATTTGTTTTTGATGAGAATAGTTATAGTGAAAAAGGGTGTGTTGTCGCTACTTTGAGTGGACAATCTCTCTATGCAAAGAGTGATTATGTTTTAGCATGGACGCCAATTGGCAAAGAGATGACAGTTACTAAGGCAGAGGGAACAGTGCTATATGAGCTCGATGGAATTCCAGTTTTAGATATATATAGACGATATTTGGGTAATCATATTATGCAAGATATACCGCGATCATGTATTCCTTTTCCTTTTCTGCTTCAAAAAGGAGATGTTACTGTTGCCCGTGACCCCATAGCTAAAACCGAAGATGGTTATTTGCTTTATGCTGGTAAATTTGAGGTAGGAGATGTTGTCCGTTTTAGTTTTGCAGATATAGAAGACTTGACAGATAATCTTGATGAACTCTATGCATCACTTAGTAAAAACCTTGCAGAGACAATATTTGTTTACTCTTGTGTAGCTCGAAAAGCATTGCTTGAAAAGAAAATAGAGGATGAGTTACGTGTTTTAGAGGCGATTGCACCAACGAGTGGGTTTTTTACTTTTGGTGAATTTTTTCAATCTGCAAAGGTTGCACAACTGTTAAATGTTACCACAACAGCACTCTTTTTATCGGAGTCACCAGAGATAGAGCGAACACAAAAGAGTTTTGCCTCGATACATGGCTATGATTCTATAAAAAAATCGTTGACACATTTGGTAAAGGTAACCTCACAAGAGCTAGAGAGAATGAATAGTCATGATGCACTAACCTCTTTATATAACAGGCAGGAGTATATTCGTGTTGTGACGAAGATGATTAAAAGTGCCAAACGCTATGGTGAAACATTTGGAATAATACTACTAGATATCGATTTTTTCAAATTAGTAAATGATAATTATGGACATGATGTGGGTGATCAAGTTTTGCAAAAAATTGCAGAAGTTTTACAAGAGAGTACAAGAGAGGATGATTTTGTTGCACGTTGGGGTGGTGAGGGGTTTATAATTATCGCCAAGAATGTCTCACTTGACGCCTTAGAAAAAATAGTACAAAAAATTCAGAAAAAAATGAAACAGACATCTTTTAATCCGGCTTCTAAAATAACACTCTCATTTGGATTGACACTTTATAGAGAGGGAGACGATGAAAATGCACTCTTTAAGCGAATTGATAATGCACTCTATAGAGCAAAAAACAATGGAAGAGATCAGTATGTAATTGGTTAAACATATTTCAAGAAAAATTTAGCTACAATTCGTTTTACAAAAATCTGCCCCCATACGGATTTAAAAAATATATAGATATTCGTACTTCGACGAGTATCAAAAGGTAAAAAGATGAAAAAAGGTATTCACCCTCAGTTAGTTGATTGTACTGTAACATGTGCATGTGGAAATAGTTTTGTAACAAAGAGCCAAAAACCGGAAATGAAAATCGATATTTGTAACGAATGTCACCCTTTCTTTACAGGTGAAGAGCGTATGGTTGATACTGCTGGTCGTATCGAGAAATTTAAAGCTCGTTACGGTAAAAAATAGTCAAGAATCTCTTTTGTTGCGTCTAGTTCCAACTCCAATTGGAAATATAGGCGATATTTCACTTAGAGCTATTGAAGCTCTAAGTAAAGCCGATATACTTCTTTGTGAAGATACCCGCGTCACAAAAAAACTCCTTCATATTCTTAAAGAGCGCTACAACACAGAGCTAAAAGAGAATCAAGCGTTTATTGCTTTGCATTCGCATAATGAAAAAGCTTTTATTGAGCGTTTAGAGCCCTCCTTTTTTGAGCAAAATATTGTCTATGTAAGTGATGCTGGTATGCCTGGTGTCAGTGATCCGGGACAACTGCTTGTCGATTACTGTTTGCGACATGGCATTGCATATGATGTGCTTCCTGGTGCAAATGCTGTGCTGAGTGCATTTGTTGCAAGTGGTTTTTGTGAAACAAAAATGCTCTTTTTAGGATTTTTAGACCATAAGGGAAAGAGTCGTAGTGAAGGTTTACAACGCGCTTTGTATAGTGGCTATACGACAGTTTTATATGAGTCTCCTCACCGTTTAGAAAAACTACTGTTAGCAATTGATCAAGAAGCACCACAAAGAGAGATATTTTTATGTAAAGAGTTAAGTAAAAAGTATCAAAAATATTTTCGTGGAACTGCTAAGAAAATAGTGGCACAACTAAATGGAAATTTTCGTGGAGAGTGGGTTGTTGTTTTGCAAGCAGGTGATGTGAAAAAGAGTTCTGCAGTGAGTGAAAATGATATTTTGGCACTAGATATTCCTAAAAAAGTACAGGCAAAACTTATTAGTAAAATTACAGGCGAAAATACAAAAGAGATATATCAAAGATTGCTCTAATTTGGGTTAAAAAAGTTTTCAATTAATACTTTTTTTAGCTAAAATACTCTTATGTTAATTTATGCAAAGCAACCAATATATTATTTAATCAACCACTACCCACAAAAAATCAAGACTCTCTATCTGGCAAAGGAGCTTGAGAAAAAAGAGTATTCTCGCCTGATGAAGATGGGTTTTGCAATAAAACGCATCCCTAATGAAGCTGCAGTTGCAATGAGCAAAAATGGCAATCATCAAGGATTTTTAGCTGAAGTACAAGAGTATAAACTCCATGCATATCAAACTTTTTTAGAGAAAGATTTTGTGCTTGTTTTAGCAGGGCTTACGGATGTTGGAAATATCGGTGCAATTGTACGAAGTGCCTATGCTTTAGGTGTAGATGCAGTTATTGTTACTGGTGTAAAACATGTAAAGATAGCGCCACTGATTCGCACAAGTACTGGTGCACTCTTTGATATGCCTTTGGCCGTTGAAAATAATATTCACAACCTGTTAAATGATTTTAAGATGTCTGGATTTGTCAGTTATGGTGCCGATATGGGCGGTATTGACATTAGAGAGGCAAAAATTGTAAAAAAAAGGCTTTTGGTTTTAGGAAATGAGGGTGAAGGACTGACTGCAAGAGTACGTGCGAAACTAGATACTATTGTTAGCATAAAAATGGCACATGATTTTGATTCACTTAATGTCAGTGTTGCTGGGGCTATTTTAATGGATAGGATGAGATATGAATAATGACGGACTACAAAAATTAAAAGAGATAGGTGCGCAAAAAATATATGAAGATACACATATTCCCGTTGAGCATGTACAGGCAATTATACATGAGAGTTTTGATGGTTTGACAAAAATTCATTTTATAGGCTTTGTCTCAATACTGCAAAGAGAGTATAAGATTGACCTCAGTGAACTGAAAAATGCAGGAGTTGCTTATTATGATGAAGGAAGTTCGGTTGAAACAATAACAGAA
>DQUE01000066.1 GCA_015662405.1 Sulfurimonas autotrophica
AGCACAATCTGTTGCTTGGGTAACTTCCTTGATATTTTCGATATTTGTTTTTAAATCAGCTTGAATAACTGTTAATGATTCAGAAACATTAACACTTTTTACACTTAGTGCTGAATTAAAAGCATCTCTTTGCGCTTTTTTATACTGTTCTTGCATGAAATCTATGCTTTTTGCAACATTTTCAATAGCAACGATAAACTCACCCTTGAGACCTTCTGCAGAGATTTTTTGATTAAAGTCACCTTTTGATGCATTGGTAATAGCTGTATTTATCTCATTTATGAGTTTTTTAACATGGTTTAAAAGCAGACTTAATCTTGTGCCCATTATACCAAGTTCAGTATCCTTTTCTAAAATACTGCATGCATGAGAAAAGTTACCTTCTTCTGCATAAGCGATAAATTTGGTAAAGTTTTCTATACCTTTAATGATAGATCTGCCTACTAGCGTGGCAATAATAAATACGGCTATTGCTATAATAAGACCTGTAATAAGAACAAAATATTTATAAAATGTTATATCGAATTCGAGATTTTTTGATGAGTTTGCAAGTTCTTGTTTTTTCAGTGCAACAAGTTTTTTAAAAGACTCTCTTGATGCGTTTGCATAAGGTGTCAGTTCTGTTTTGTATCTATTGTATATTTGAGCTGTTTTGTTTTGTATGTCATCAGAGGTTAGCTCTTGCATCATTTTTAAAGAGTTTTGTAAAAACTGCATTGTCGAAGATTTTGCTTTTTGTACTAAAGCGAAATCTTGACCTCCTTGCATTAATTCTTCAAGTGTGGTAAAGTCTTTTCTTATTTTTTCTATACGATCTTGAAGCTTTTTGATGTTTTTTTTATAGTCTCCACCAAGCATAATATCTCTAGTAGTGCGACTGACATAGTTCATGTTTTTTTCAATATTAAGTGTAAGGAGTGCCCCTTGCATCGAATTTTTGTGTAAATGCTGGTACTGCTTTTCAACATGTGTCATTGCGAAAAAAACAAAAATAGTAGCTATGAATACAGAGAGTGTAGCTACAAGCATAAGAAAAAACATTTTCTTTTTGATACTTAGCTTTTGAAACATCTGTGATTTCCTTTAGAGATTAAATAGTTTTCATATAATGCTATGTTATCTATTATGTTTCCCTTAATATATTAGATTTTTTGATACATTTATGATATTCTCATTTTGTTTTTGCTTTTTTTCTTGCTTTTGCTACAATTCACTTCACGATAGTAGTTTATAAAGGATTCTTTTTGTCTATAGCAGAAAATAAAATTAAAAAATTTGAACATGGAAATTGTGCAGAAAACAATGTGTTTTATCAGGCAATGGAGGAGGTGATTTATTCGATTGCACCTCTTTTAGAGTCAGATGACAGGTATACAAGATTTGGAATTTTGGACAGACTGGTTGTTCCTGATAGGATTATCAAATTTAAAGTAACATGGCTTGATGATAATAATCAAATACAGGTAAATACAGGATACCGAGTGCAGTTTAACAATGCACTTGGACCATATAAAGGAGGACTTCGCTTTCATCCGAGTGTAAACGAAGGGATATTAAAGTTTTTGGGTTTTGAACAGATTTTAAAAAACTCACTCACAGGTTTACCTATTGGTGGTGCAAAAGGTGGGAGTGATTTTGACCCAAAAGGAAAAAGTGATTTTGAAGTTATGAAATTTTGTACAGCTTTTATGACAGAACTGCATAAATATATTGGTTCACGAATAGATGTTCCAGCTGGAGATATTGGTGTAGGTGGCAGAGAGATTGGATATCTCTTTGGAGAGTATAAAAAAATTACATCATCGTACGAAGGTGCTTTGACAGGAAAGCCTTACTTTTTTGGAGGTTCTTTGATGCGTCCTGAGGCAACAGGTTATGGTGTTGTCTATTTTACGCAAAGTATGCTTGAGATTGAACAAAAAGAGCCACTAGATGGAAAAATATGTACAGTCAGTGGTGCAGGAAATGTTGCTTTGCACGTTATTGAAAAACTGCAAGAGATAGGTGCAATAGTGGTTACATGTTCAGATTCACATGGAACAGTATATGACCCTAGAGGAATAGATTTGGCACTTGTAAAAGAGTTAAAACTAAACAAAAGAGTATCTTTAGAAGAGTATGTGCAAACGCATACCGAAGCAAAATATACACCAGTTGCTGAGTATCCTCAAGATGGACATATGGTGTGGAGTGTTCCTTGTTATGCTGCATTTCCTTGTGCTACACAAAATGAACTGAGTGAGGTTGATGCACAGAGCTTAATTGAAAATGGCTGTGTGAGTGTTTCTGAGGGTGCAAATATGCCATCAACACCGGAGGCTATTGCACTCTTACAATCACACAAAGTATGTTTTGCACCGGCAAAAGCTGCTAATGCAGGTGGTGTGGCAGTAAGTGAATTTGAAATGAGTCAAAATGCCTCTATGAGTAGATGGAGTTATGAACAAGTTGATGCAAAACTCAAAGAGACAATGCAGATGATTTGTAAACGAGTAGCACTAACTGCAAAAGATTATGGAGTTGAGGGCAATTATGTTGATGGTGCAAATATTGCAGGGTTTAAAAAAGTTGCTGATGCTATGATAGCTGAAGGTATATAAAGGAGTTCGCATCAAATCTATTATAATCGTACTGTTTCTCTCTCTTTTTGTATTTGCAAATACATTAAGTGCAAAAGTAAAATATTCAGAGTTTATAGATACGCAATTGCAGTTACTCTATCAAATGAATGATGCCAATTTATCACAAGAGCAGATAGAAGAACTTGTTCGTAAGCAAGAGTACTTGTATGACCAGGAATTAAATACCATCATTGCAAATAAACAGGATTATATTGAAAATGTACAGGATTTCAGTAAAGAGATCTTTTCATTAAAAAAAATTATTGTAATTAATAAAAGACTAGGTAACAGATATGCTGTTGTGCGAGATGAGGTGCAATTAAAATCTTATGAAATTCTCAAGAATCAAAATATTTTAATCAAAAATATACTTTTGTCTTTAGATGTAGCAACAATTGATGATTTTGAACAAAAGCTCAATATTTATACGGCACAAAATCAAAAAGCTTTGAGTAAAATCACAGCAAAAGATTATAAATATATATTACGATTAAAAGACGACTCTTTCATTCTTCAAGCAGCCAAGCAAAATATACGTGAATATTATGCTCTGCAAGAGATAAACAATGATTTTATAGCTTATCTGTATAAGGCAGAAAATAAACTCTATAGGCTAAATAAGTATGCTAAATATCATATTATCAAACCAGTGCTCTTTATAAACTCGTTTACATCTGTTAAAATTATTGATAGCGTATTGAAGCCTTATGGTTTAAGTGTTGTGAAGCTTATTATTATTTTTTTACTGATTGTTTTTATATATTTTTTGAGAAAAGTATTTTATATACTCCTGCAAAAACTTTTTTTAAAAATAGATTTTTTCAATAAATATTCCGATCAAATTCTTGAAAAACTTCGTAAAAGTGTTGGAACGCTTATACTCATCATCAATATAAATATGGTGATATATGTCTATAATAATTTTAGTTCCGATGAAGATATTTCCCGTTTTTTTAATATTATATATGGCTTTTATTTTACACTTATTATCTATATTATAATCAATACGGCTGCAGCTATAAAGCTGGCTAGTTTTGAAAAAGAGAAGACGAATATTAAAAGTGATTTGATTAATGTTGGATTGAAAATTATTAACTTTTTTATCATCATAATGGGGCTATTGATTGTTTTGTATTTTGCAGGGATAGATTTAACTGCGGTTCTCTCAGGTCTTGGTATTGGTGGTTTAGCTGTTGCATTTGCTGCAAAAGATACTATTTCAAACTTTTTTGGAACACTTGCTGTCCTTTTTAGTAATGTATTTTCTCAAGGTGACTGGATAGAGGTAGACGGGCAAGAGGGTGTAGTTGTTGAGATTGGTTTGCGTGTAACAACGCTTAGAACTTTTGATAATGCACTTATTGCCATTCCTAATGGTATTTTTGCCAATAAAGAGATTAAAAACTGGAATAAACGAAAACTTGGGCGAAGAATAAAAATGAAGCTTGGTGTAAAGTATGATTCAAAACGAGAAGATATCAATAATGCCATTAAAGAGATTCGAGAGATGTTACAAAACCATCCGCAAATTGCAACAAAAGATACAAAATACGAACATAAAACAGATTATGGGTATATGGCAAAACTTGTCTCAAAAGATGATTTAGAGGGTGTAAAAAAGACGCTTCTTGTCTATCTTGATGAGTTTGCAGACTCTAGTATCAATATACTCGTTTACTGTTTTTCCAAGTCAGTGGAGTGGGAAGAGTGGTTGAAAACAAAACAGGATGTTATGGAGAAGATTATGATTATTTTTGAGAAAAACTCTTTAGAATTTGCCTTTCCTTCATTGTCTATTTATAATGAAACAGAGGCTTGAAAACAGATGGCTATAGAGTATCGATATAAAGCCATCCCTGCCATAGCATAGCAGTAGTGATTCCAGCTGCAAAACCTGCGATAATATCATCTCCCATCACTCCGACTCCACCTTTGGCCTCACGGTCAATTCTTCCAATAATAGAAGGTTTTGTAATATCAAAGTATCGAAAAAGAACAAAAGCGAGTAGAGATTGTACTAAAAAGCCATTTTGCAGTTGTGTTACCTCAGAGAATGCTACGCTAGTTGCAGGTGCAACGCTTAGTGCAAACCACATACCCGCAAGCTCATCTATGACTATTCTTTTATCATCATGATTACCAGACTCCTCTTCATATTTATTGATCACTTTAATGGCAATAACAGAGATAAGCAGTGCTGCTAAAAAGAGCGTTGTTGCATCAAAATAGAGAAGTATTGCCATGCCAAGTGGGAGTGAGACTAGTGTTCCCATTGTTCCGGGAGCCTTTGGCGAAAGTCCGCTATAACCTAATGTAAGAAAAAACCAGTTCATTGCAGTCCTTAAGTGAGTGATGTAGTTTGGTAGAGTTTCATAAGTTCAAGATAAAAATCCTTTTCATTATGCTCTTCAAGTAGACCTTTAACAGGAAAAGTGTCATAATAGAGCTTTTCTAAGTTTTTAAATCTGTTTGGAAAAAGCTTTGAGAGTAAAAATGATGAAATCTCTTTTCGCATCAATACTGCAGGTGGTAAAAGCCCTGCCTCTAAAAGCGTTAAAATAGAATCAGCATGATAGGAGATTTGATGATGCTGTCCATGGGGACAGGTGTTTTTACTAACAAGCGTTTTACACTCATCGCAGTAGACATATTCACTTGCAACGGTTATTTCAATATCTATTCCTATTACTCTGTCTATAATGGACTTGTTGGAGTTACAATCATAAAACATACCAAGCCCTGCATGGTTTCGCCCAATAGTTAGTCTGTCACAACCATAGTTTTTTGCAACAATAGCATCAACAATAATTTCATTATAACCTGCAAAAATATAACTGTTTTCTAAAGGAATAATGACAACACGATTTTTTGGAAGAAAATTGTTGATAAAATACTCTAAAGCCTCTTTTCTAATTTCATATTTTAAATTAGCATTGTCATAAGGTTTGAGTAAAAAGATTACAAGCAGATCAGTGCTTTCTAGTGTTTGTCGTATTAGCCTTTCATGGGCACGATGCAATGGATTCGCCCCCATCATAAGCGAGGTGGTATGTTTGGCCCCTATACGCTCTTTTGCTTGCTCAATTTTTATTTTATTGTTGTGTTTGGTTTTATGCAAAATAGTATACTCGCCACTCAGTGCCCAGTTTCCTATTCGTTTCATGGTTGCCATAACACCTGGATGCGCTAGATCATCTGTTCCATAGATGTGTTTTACACGCTCTTTTGGATTGATTTGAAAAGTCTCTTCAACTTTAAGGATTGCAAACTCTTCTCCATCACATATAATCGTGACCTCTTCATTTGGCTGCAAATCCTGAATTATTTTTTCGTTTTTTTTCCCAGAAGGTGCCAATATAAAAGGAAAAGGGAAGGACTGTCCATCTATAAGTCCTGTTTTTAGTACCTCTTGTGACTCTTTTTCATTCATAAGCTTTGTTACAGGAGTTAAAAGAGATTCATCTACAAGTTCAAGTGCAGACGTAGCCTCCTTATCTATATATATTGTTTTATTTTTTCTTGATGATGTCATATTTCTTTCTCTTTTCCCATAAACTTTTACGGCTTATGCCAAGTTTTTTAGAAAGCTCTGTATCTGGATATTTGTCTTGATAATTTAAAACTATGAATTTAACATAGTCTTCAATAGGAAGAATTTCGCCTTTATCAAAAACATTACTTTCGCTTTTTATCTCTATAACTGGGTAGGATACATCTTCGATTTTATCACTACTTGCAATAATGGCTTTCTTCCCTGCAATAAGATCACAAAAACGTTTCTTGTCTGTTTTTTTCAGGAGTTGATAGTCAATGATATAAATGATAGAGTTTTGAGGAAGAGAGTCTATTTCGTTTAATGTTTTTGAATTACTTAACGATAAAAAATGTATGGGAAGGTTTTTCTTTTGTGCATATTCAAAAGCAAAGGCATCTGCGTATTTTTGAAAGTTTGATGAGACAAAAATCGGTAACTCAACATTATCAAGATTTTGTTCATGTTTTGCATCAGCAAACGTATGTGCTAGATATTTTTCATAAGCTTCATTTCGCTTTTTTAGTTTTTCATAATCTTGGTAATGGTCTATTTTTCTGACTAACTCTTCAATCATAAAAGGTTTGAGTATATAATCTTTCGCTCCAGCACTCAGTGGTTTTGAAACGGTATCATTACTGATATATGAGACCATTAAAATGACAATAGAGTTTTTAAATGTCTCTATAAGCGGATTAAAATCCTGTCCATTAATATTAGTCGAGAGTAAAACAACATCATAGTTATTGCTTCCAATAGCATCCCTTGTTGATGTACACATTTCACATGTATGTCCTAGATCACCTAGTTTGGTTGCTATGCTTTGAGCTAAATAAATTTCATTTTCTATTATTAATATCTTCATTTTATCCTATCATTTTCCAGTTAAAATATTTTAAATTTGCATTAGCAATGACGCCAACACCCTCAGCTCTTCCTATAAAACCGAGCCTTTCAGTTGTTGTTGCTTTTATGTTGACTCTTGATTTATCAATCTTTAGTATGTTGGCTATAGTTTTTCGCATAGCATCTTTGTACTCCGCTACTCTTGGTTTTTGTGCTGCTATGGTAATGTCTACATTAATAATCTCAAAACCATACTGTGTGATTTTTGTTACAACAGTTTTAAGTAGTTCTTTTGAATCTATACCCTTATAACGCATGTCGTTATCAGGGAACAACATTCCAATATCACCCATACCAGAAGCACCAAGTAGTGCATCTATTAATGCATGCAGAGCAACATCACCATCACTATGTGCTTTAAAGCCATATTTTGATGCTATTTTGACACCACCTAAAACCATCTCTCCTTTTTCATCAAATGCATGCACATCAAATCCATTGCCACTCACTATATCATTGGATGGTGCCTGCAGACAAGGTAATTTGTTTAAGTCATGGATAAAAGTGATCTTAGAAGCTTCTTCATCACCTGCAACAAACAAGCGGCTGCCACCATAAGCAACAATTGCACTACTCTCATCAGTAAATGCAAGGGATGTTTGCAAGGCACTTTGGAGCATTTTTGTGCGCGAGAGTTGTGGTGTTTGTACTCGTTTGACTTTTTCTCTGTCGATTGTTGCATTTTCATATACTATAGTATCGGTTACATGTAAAAAGGGAACGATGCAGTCAGCCTCTCCTTTTTTAGCAACTATTCTTTGTAAAAAATCCTCATTTATACAAGCTCTTGCTATATCACTTACAAGAACATATTCACTCTGTACATGCAACAAAGCGTTTTTTAGAGATTCCTGTCTTGTTTTACCACCTTGTACAAAAGTATAATCAGCATAGTTTTTCATAAAAGCAATATCATCTTGTGATGCGACAATGATTATGTGTGTAAAAAGTCCACATTGTGAAAATTTATCTGCTACAAATTGCCACAATGGTTTGTGTTGTACTCGTAACCATTGCTTTTTGACAGTGGTATCAAAGCGAGTAGAGCTACCAGCTGACAATAATACAAGTGTTAAATCAGACAAAAAGTCTCCTATAATGTATAAGTGTTACGAAATTATACACATTAAAAGCTTTTTTTTATCTTGAATGTGTAAATTAGTAGTTTTTTTGACTAAGCACTTACATAAATAATTGTATCAATCGTTTCACTTTATGTTAGATTAACTTTATTTGATTATATTTCCACTATGCTTGAAAATATAATATTGAGGAGTAACTTATGAGATCTTCATGGGTAAAAGAGCGCGAAGGTGATTCTGTAAGAACACAGATGCACTACGCAAAAAAAGGCATCATCACACAAGAGATGGAATATGTCGCAAAAGTAGAAGATTTGTCTCCTGAACTTGTTCGTAGTGAGATAGCGCGTGGTAGACTAATCATACCAGCAAATATAAATCATACATCATTAGAGCCAATGGCAATTGGGATTGCAAGCAGATGTAAAATTAATGCAAATATTGGTTCATCAGCAATAGCTTCAGATGTACAAGGTGAAGTTGAAAAAATACAAGTTTCACAACATTATAAAGCAGATACAGCAATGGACCTCTCAACTGGTGGTGACTTAGATGAAATCAGAAAAGCGGTAATTGCTTCTTCTAAAATACCTATAGGAACAGTGCCTATTTATCAAATATTACACGATGTTGGTAATAAAATTGAGGATTTGACTATAGATATTATGCTTGAAGTTTTAGAGCGTCAGGCAAAACAGGGTGTCTCTTATTTTACAATTCATGCAGGTTTCTTACTAGAGACTATGCCTAAGGTTGCAAAACGTAAGATGGGTATTGTTTCTCGTGGTGGTTCTTTAATGGCTGCTTGGATGATGCACTATCATAGAGAGAACCCTTTCTATACTGCGTTTGATGATATTTTGGATATTTGTGCAAAATATGATGTCTCTTTATCATTGGGTGACTCTCTTCGTCCTGGTTGTTTAGCAGATGCCTCTGATGAAGCACAGCTTGGTGAATTAAAAGTTCTTGGTGATTTAACACTTCGTGCTTGGGAGAGAGATGTTCAAGTAATGATTGAGGGTCCAGGGCATGTTCCTATTAACCAGATTGAGCGTAATATGAAGATACAAAGAGAGCTTTGCCATGAAGCACCTTTTTATATTTTAGGTCCACTTGTTACGGATATTGCTGCAGGGTATGATCATATCTCTTCTGCAATTGGTGCAGCTGTAGGTGGATGGCATGGGGCATCAATGCTCTGTTATGTAACACCAAAAGAGCATCTTGGTCTTCCAAATGCTGAAGATGTACGTGAAGGTATTATTGCTTATAAAATCGCAGCACATGCCGCTGATATTGCTCGTGGACGTAAAGGTGCACGTGATATTGATGATGCCATGAGTGATGCTCGCTATACTTTTGACTGGGAAAAACAGTTTGAATTAGCGCTTGATAGTGAAAGAGCTCGTGAGTACCATGATGAAACACTTCCTCAAGATGTATTTAAAGAAGCAGAATTTTGTTCCATGTGTGGACCGAAGTTTTGCTCTTATAAAATAACACAAGATATTATGGATAATCCTGAAGGAATAGAAAAAATCATTCAAGACAATAAAGATAAAGAAACAGCAGAAGCTGAAGCTTTAGTTTAAGCTTAAAAAGAAACTGATTTTAAATAAGACAGTATTTGTCTTATTTAAATATACTATAGTTTCATAATTATTTCAAGAGAATAAAAAGAGATTCTCTTAAATTTAATAAATAACATTAA
>DQUE01000139.1 GCA_015662405.1 Sulfurimonas autotrophica
ATGAAAAAAACTCTTATAGCCCATTCACCTGACGCCGATGATATTTTTATGTACTATGCCATCAAATTTGGCTGGGTAGATATGAAAGATACACACTTCGACAACATTGCAAAAGATATACAAACACTCAATGAAGATGCACTTCGAGGCACATATGATATTGTGGCAATCAGTTTTGCTCTGTATCCACATATAAAAGATGAGTATGCACCATTAAAAACTGCTGTAAGTTTTGGTGAGGGGTATGGTCCAAAACTTATTAAGAGAAAGGGGCAAAGACTCAAACGCAATTTTAGAGTAGCTCTTAGCGGTAAACATACAACAAATGCGATGCTTTTTCGCATAGCTTATCCTGATGCGCGTATTAGCTACATGAATTTTTTGGAAATTGAAGATGCCATCAAAGAGGGAAAAGTCGATGCGGGGGTGCTCATCCATGAGAGTATATTGACTTTTGCAGATGAGCTTGAGGTTGAGCGTGAGATGTGGGATATTTGGCAAGAGCTTGCAGGAGAGGAGTTGCCTCTGCCTCTTGGTGGCATGGCGATTCGTCGCTCAATTCCTCTAAATAAAGCAATAGAGTATGAAGATACTCTCACAAAGGCTGTCGCTATTGCACGAGCACATAAAGAGAGGCTCTCTCAAATGCTTTTAGAGCGTAATTTAGTGCGTATTGATGCGCCTACACTTGAGCGATATCTTGAGTTGTATGCAAATGATGCATCAATTACCTTAAGCGATATACAGTATGAAGCGATAAACAGGCTCTTTGCAATCGGTTATAAGCATGGATTTTATGACAAATCTGTCAATATTTACGACTATCTTATTCCAAGAGAGTATAGAGAGTTAAGAGAGTCATAGTATGGAAGCAAAACTTGTAGCACTTGGTGTTCAGACTTTTCAAATAGCCCTCTATTTAGCACTCCCTGCTCTTTTTACGGGAATGATTCTTGGACTTGCTGTGAGTATTTTTCAAGCAACAACACAGATTAATGAAATGACACTCTCGTTTATTCCTAAAATTATTGGTGTTGTTATTGTCATTGTGCTTACAATGCCATGGATGCTCAACGAAATGACAGATTTTTCTGTGGGTGTCTTTAACATGATCCCCTCATTTGTTGAGTAATGCAGTTTAGAACTATAGACTTCTCCAAATACAGCTCTTTTAAAATTGGAGGTCTCATAGATGTTGCTCTTTTACAAGATAACTTTGACAATATTTACGACTACTCTATCATAGGCTCTTGTAGCAATACGCTCATTGGCACAAACCCTCCAAAGCTTATGATGCTAGATAAGATGTATGACTATATAAAAATAGAAGAGAATCTGCTAAAAATCGGTGGAGCAACACCTTCAGGAAAGATTGCCTCTTTTTGCAAAAGACACAATGTTGCAAACTTTGAGTTTCTTGCACATCTTCCGGGGAAACTTGGCGGTCTTGTTCGTATGAATGCAGGACTTAAAACATTTGAAATTTTTAACAATCTTGTCACGATCACAACCCCATCTGGGGTGAAAGAGAGAAGAGAGATCTCCTTTGGCTATAGGAGCACAAACATTCAAGAGCCAATACTTGAGGCAACATTCTCTCTTGATTATGGTTTTGATGCTACAAAAGTAGCCATGTTTAAAAAGATGCGAGCAAATCAACCCTCTACGCCAAGTGCAGGTAGCTGTTTTAAAAATCCAGATGGCGATTATGCAGGAAGACTGATAGAGGCTGTTGGCCTTAAAGGAGAAAAGCTTGGAGATATCGCATTTAGCCCAGTACATGCAAACTTTTTAGTCAACAACGGCAGTGGAAAATTTGACGATGCCCTAAAACTTATCAATGAAGCCCAAAAAAGAGTATATGAAACCTTTGGCATCAAGCTAGAGTGTGAAATCATTCTGCTTGATACGCAGGCAAAAACTCTTTTTTAAAAACGAAGCATCAGTCCTGCAAAGAGACCTGAAAAATCCATATCTGTTTTAACATCCTGATCATCTTCATCTATTTTTATTTTTTGCACTCTATACCCTATCTCTATAGCAGGCTGTACAATAGGCGTGATGTCAAAAGTGTAGTCAACCTTTATGCGTGCATCATAAACAGTTGAAGATCCTGTTGTTACATATTTTATATCACCTTCAATCCCAATATCTGTTGTAGGAATTTGGGCTCTTGTTCTAGCATACAAAAGTGGAATAGGCGCTGTATAACTCTCTTCGTACCCTATTGACTCTATCTCATAAGTAGTATCTACAACTTTTATATCAACTCCTAAATCAAGTGTTATCCAAAAAGTATTATCTAAAATATTATAGTAAGGAATAATATCATACTGTTTCATATCTAAAACACTGCTTGCACCTATACCAAAAAGTACAGAAAGCCCATTCCATGCACCACTTGCTTTTCCTGTTGCATAGATAGATGCATATTCAAGTCTAATGTTTGGCACGACAGGAATAGGATGTTTTATGAACATCCATGCATATGTAGAGGTCTCTTGTTTCTCATCAA
>DQUE01000094.1 GCA_015662405.1 Sulfurimonas autotrophica
CATTCTTTCTCGTTGTGAAAACTAAATGTAGAAAGCAAGGCACCTAATTCTGATTTTTTTAAGTTATGATAACGCACTTTTCCATGAAAAACGACTCCCTTATTTAAGGGTGCAAAAGTTGTTCCTACATTGTCATTACCAGTATCAGTAGTTTCTTTTACATTTGCACCTTTATGTATTGGATATCGTTTCCACCCTGATATAGAAAAACCACTATCCATAAATGTAGTAAATAATTTCCCCTCTTGCTGTTTTACATAGATAGGATAATACGATGCTCTAGGTGTTCCAAGTATCTCTGTTCTCTTTTCTAGTGCTTTTTCATTTTTTATCGCTTTAAAATGAGAAAAATGAATACGACCTTTCAAAGATTCATCTTTCCCTATATAACCAAACATCGTCTCTGCCAAATCTCTTTTATCTTTTTTGTGTTCAAGAAAAATGCCATCTTTTACAGAGTGTGTATATGGTAATTTATAGAGATATGATAAACCAAAATGGGCTACCTCTTTTCCATTTTTCTGGAAAAAAACAGGTACTTTTTTACCCTCTGCTAGCTTCTTTTTCCAGAATTTCCAATCAGGTGATTCTTTGGGTTCAGTAGTCCTTTGATCAAAATAGGCAAAAAGAAAATTTTCATAAGTCTCTTTAGATACTCTTATCTCTTCTTTTTTATCAAAGAAAACAAACTCAAAACCTTTACCATCACCCTTTCCAGTATCTTTTCTAGGTGTAGGTTGCCCCGTTACAACAAGTACACCATTTCTCCCATTTTTTTCATATTTACAAAAAAGTCTTCTATCGTATTTAGCATTTGTTGTTGATTTATAACTTTTGCTAACTTGTATCTTTTGATGTGTTTGTCTTAAAATATCATATTTATATTCTGAAGTTTTTTTAAAGCCCTCTTTCTTGAAGTTTTTAGCAAACTCAATACCTGTCGCTTTATCTATCTCTTCATGTCTTATTCTTTCTGCTATACCGCAATCCTCTATAAAATAACCATCTTTATCTTGGGATAACCAACCACAATAAACATCTTTTTGCATCTGTGTCATATAGAAATTTTTTGCACTAGAAAGATCTCTAACAGCATAAGTATCATCATCAACTTGTGACATCTTTGAAAAACTCATAATTTCCAAAACATTTCTAACCATACCTTTTACAGAAGACCCTGGTATATAGTATGTGCCATTGTGCTGACAAAACTCTTCATCATTTTGACCATCTCTTATAAATATAGGACTCTTCGCCGTGATAGTGATATCGATAACCCCACTCTCTCCATCTTCAAAAGGTATATCATGACTGACATCTTCAGCCCAATCAGGATAAAATACCTTTTCACTCAAAGGTACAAAATTAAATGGTGCAGTTATCATGATAGACCTCCTTGAAATCCTGCAAATAGTTGCAATGTTGGTGTTAAGACTGGAAAATTTTCACAATATTTGTCTTCTTTTGCTTCCCACTCTTGTATCATTTTTATTTTCTTGCCGTCTTTCGCAAAAAATACCTCTTCACTTTTATTTGTAAGTTCTGATATTTTTTTATCAATGATTATAAATTTATCATTGACTTGTCGTATCATGATAGATCTATCTCCATCGTACAAACAAGCCTCATAAATAAAGTTATTTTTTTCATGGATACTATCCCAAGATGGTTTGGTTTCAAATGTATCTAACTCTTTGTTTGACATCTGAATATACCCTTCAAATTTATCATCTAATCCATCATAATAAGCTTTTAACTCTTCAATCGTTTTCATTCTTTGCTCCATTTTCCAGTAAATACACCATGACCCTTATTGACACTTCCACCTAGTGCTAACATGCCATTGCATATATCATCAAGTGTGTTTTCATATGCTTTCATACAAGTAGTATCAATATCTTTTTCTACCAAAATTTCTAAAATAAGCAGCTCTTCACTATCTATAGTCTTTTCATTAAAAAGTGCACCATCTATCGCTCCACCTGTAAATCTATCTATCTTGACGTGGTCAAATACTTTTGTATCACTCTTTTTTAGATAAATATCTGAAAAAAGTACTTTTCCTTTGCTTCCTTTGTCATTCGCTTCGTGCTTATCGGCTTTAGATCCAAAAAGTTCTTTGATACTTTCTCTTGCTTCTTCATTTCCTATAAAAAGTTTTTCTAAAAGGTTGTAGTGATAAGTAGTTCTATGTGCAATAGCCCCTTTTATTGAACTAGCAGGGATAAGTACTTTTTCATCACTCAGTTTTGCTTTGTCATAATCAACAACTTTTTCATATACAGGTGTATCATCTGCATCATCGTCACCAAAACCACTACCAAACATGAAAAAATCATCAGGCTTTATCTCTAGTCTATAAATAGTATGTTTGCTTTCTGTTTTATCAGCTTTAAATATATCTCCAAAATCTTCATTTAGACTACTTGTTAGTTGTGCATAAGAGTTATCTGTTATATCAAACATCATCTCTTTTATCTCAATAATTTTTAACTTACCAAAACCTTTGGTACTTCCTCCACCAAGTCGAAAAGAGGGATTAGAAAGAAGATTTAAAAGTTCTTTCCACCTACTACTATCACTCTCATCTCCAATCATCTCTATACGAAACTTAAATTGAGTTCCTTTATAGAGTACTTCTTCATCAAATTTACTATGTTCTTTTGCCACACCTTTATCTGTGATGGCTGTATGTTCTCTGATGGGTAAAACATCAAAG
>DQUE01000054.1 GCA_015662405.1 Sulfurimonas autotrophica
GGAGATGACCACCTCTCAAACACTCCAAAACAGATAGTTGTGTATAAAGCACTCGGATTTGAGATTCCTAAATTTTATCATGTTCCAATGATTCACAATGCACAGGGAAAAAAACTCTCAAAGCGTGATGGTGCAACAGATGTTATGGCATACAAAGAGATGGGATACCTACCTCAAGCACTGCTGAATTTTCTTGTACGTCTTGGCTGGAGCCATGGCGATCAGGAGATTTTTTCAATGGAGGAGATGCAAGAGCTCTTTGATCCAAAAGATATCAACAAGTCCGCTTCTATCTACAACACTGAAAAGCTTGATTGGCTCAATGCCCACTACATCAAAAACAGTGCAAATGATGAGCTTGCAGAGCTACTTAATGACTTTGGAATCGTTCTAAGTTCACATGATAAAAAAGAGATTTTACTTGATGCACTCAAAGAGCGGGCAAAAACCCTCAAAGAGCTTGCTACGCTCATTCAAGAAATTATAGTCGCTCCTAGCTCTTATGATGAAAAAGCATCCAAAAAAGCATTTAAAGGAAATGCTATAGAGATACTTGAGGTTTTTGCAAATAGATTAGCAGAAACAGAAAATTTACACCTTCCGATTGATTATCATCATGTTATAGAAAAAGTAGTAGAGGAGATGGAGATAGGTTTTGGTAAAATCGGTCAGCCTCTTCGTGTTGCACTTCTTGGAAAACTCAGTGGTCCTGGACTTGATATTGTCATGGCAGTTATAGGCAAAGATGAAACTCTTTCGCGTATAGCAAATGCCCTCCTTGCGCATGCATCACGATAAATTTATAACCATACAATCTATTTTTCGCCTTGCTTGGCATAAAAAGTCTGCACTGATAAAGGGGCAGATTTTTACACTCTTAGCTATTATTGTCAGCATTCCTATTCCCCTGATGCTACCTGTCATGGTTGATGAAGTGCTTTTAGATAAACCTGCCTATGTTGTTCCTACGATTGAGAAACTTTTTGGCAGTGGTTCTGCTTTTTATTATATTGCACTTGTTGCTTTTGCCGTTATATTTTTACGCTTTTTGTACTATCTTTTAGGTGTGATAAGCACAAAAATATTTACTGGAATTTCCAAATATGTTACCTTTATGGTACGATCACGCCTCTTAAAACATCTCCAAAATACCTCTATGAATGCCTATGAAACACTTGGAAGTGGTGCAATTACAGCAAACCTCATCACCGATGTTGATACCCTTGATGCTTTCATAATGAACAGCGCTTCACGCTTTGTCGCTTCAGTGTTGACACTCATTGCTGTTGGAGTTGTTATGATAATCATTGACCCTATTTTGGGCATTTTGATACTTTTTGTACAACCACTTATCATGTTCATTAGTAAAAAGATGTCTGCAAGAGTCGGTGAGCTTAAAAAAGAGGAAAATCAAGCTATTGCGAAGTTTCAAGAGAGTGTCGGTGAAATATTGGAGCTGTTTGGGCAGATAAAAGCGAGTAACAAAGAGGAGTATTTTTTTTCTAAAGCCATCAAGCAGGCAAAAAAGATACAAGAGAGATCTAATGAATTTAGCTTTAAAAGTGTTGCCTTTGAGCGACTCTCTTATACAATATTTTTAAGTGTTTTTGAGCTTATTCGTGCCTCAGGCCTTCTGCTTGTCGCATATAGTGACCTAAGTATCGGTATGATGTTTGCCATGTTTGGGTATATCTGGTTTATAATGACACCAGTGCAGGATATTCTCTCCATGCAGTATAGTTATGCATCTGCCAAGGCTGCGCTAGAGAGAATCAACAAAGTATTGGCACTCAAAACAGAGACAAGTGCAGATAAAAAGCTCCTATCCAAAAGTGTTACTATTGCTTTAAAAAATTTATGTTTCACCTATGCTACGAGTGATAAGTTAATTCTCAAAGATATTAGTTTTACTATAAAACATGGTGCAAAGGTAGCGCTCATCGGAGCAAGTGGAAGTGGAAAAACAACACTTGCACAAATTATTGCAGGTTTTTATGAAAAATCCTCTGGTGAACTCAAATACAACAACATACCAACAGAAGAGCTTGATAAACACTCCCTGCGTCAAAAGATCTTTTTAATCCTGCAGATGCCTATACTTTTTAATGCTTCATTGCGATTCAACATTACAATGGGACATGAAGATGTCAGTGATGATGCCATTTACAAAGCCCTTGAAATAGCACAACTTCAAGATATGCTCAAAAGTATGCCAAATGGACTTGAGACGATAGTTGGTCACCATGGCATTAGGCTTTCAGGTGGACAGAGACAGAGGCTAAGCATTGCAAGAATGATTATTGCAGATCCAAGTGTCGTCATATTTGATGAATCTACCTCTGCTCTTGATGTCCATACCGAAGCAAAACTTTTCAAAGCACTCACGCCTCTGCTTGAGAGCAAAACAGTCATCACAATAGCTCACCGCCTTAGCACCGTAAAAAATGCAGATATAATTTATGTCCTCAATGAAGGCGAAATAGTGCAACGAGGTACACATAAAGAGCTTGAAGAGCAAGAGGGACATTACAGCAGTTTTCTCAAGGAGCAGTTGCTATAAAAAAGATAAAAAATGCACAAAAAGAGCTTCTTCTTTGGTACGAAAAATATGGCAGACATGAACTGCCTTGGCGAAACACAGAAGATATATACCATATATACCTCAGTGAAATTATGCTACAGCAAACGCAGGTCAATAGAGTAAGGGATGAATACTACCCGCAGTTTTTGGCACAGTTTCCTACACTTAAAACACTCGCTACTGCACCTCTTGATAGCGTTTTGGCTGCATGGAGTGGTTTGGGGTACTATTTACGAGCAAAAAATATGCACAAAACGGCCCAAATTTGCCAAGAATTTCTACCAAAAAGTTTTCAAGAACTCCTCTCTCTTCCAGGAATTGGACAATATACAGCAAGTGCCATTTGTAGTTTTGGATACAAACAAAATACTCCTGTAGTTGACACAAATATAGCAAGAGTAATTAAGAGATACTTTGCCCTTTTACATGTAAAAGAGAAAACAGTGTGGGAGTATGCACAAAGACTACTCAATCATAAAGAGCCAAGAGAGCATAATCTTGCACTTATGGATCTTGGTTCACTTATTTGTCTACCAAAAAATCCAAAGTGCGATCTATGCCCCCTACAAAACAACTGTCAAGGAAAAGAGGAAGCCGAACGCTACACACAAAAGCAAAAAACCATTTATGAGTCTTTGGAACTTTTTTATGGTATCTGTATCAAAAATGGCAAAATTGCACTCACACCCACTACAGGAAACATGTACAAAAACATGCTCTCTCTTCCAGCCATTGACCCAATAGAGGAGAATTTTTTAGGAAGTTTTAAACATGCCTATACAAAATACCGCTTACATGTAAAACTCTACAGACTGCATAGTTATGATGAAGCAATATGGATAGAACTAAATAGTTTAGATAAAGCACCCATCTCCTCATTGACTAAAAAAGCAATCGCAACAGTTATGAACTAACCCCTCCTCTCTTGATGGCTATAGAATTTATATGAGATAAAGCGGGAATTAGCTAATGTTATGGGAGAATTCAATAGAGTTATTTTAAGGAAAACTACATGGTGCTAGTCTCAATAGTTGGCGATTTTTACTCATCTGTTTTGCCAATTTTTTATGAGTACAAAGAGCAACTAACAAAGCATATTATCCTCTATGATGATTACAAAAATGACACGCTATCTGCAAGAAAAATCATCAATGGCACAACTGCATTTATAAAGCAAAAGAGACTCAAAATAAAAACATATAGCATCAAAATAGATGAAGATAGCCTCTTAGCGATCAAAAAAGTGATAAAGATTATAGATAGCTACGCACCAGATAGTAGTGATTTGTATCTCAATGTTACAGATGGTTTGGCAAATATAGCTGTTTTGCTCTCACAAGAGTATCTGAGTCGTGGTGCTAAAATACTCACCTATGATAGGTATGATAATGAGTATAATATCCTCACAAAAGAGAGCATGCAGAGTTATACAATGCAAACTTGCATTCCTATAAGAGAGCACTTCATGTTAAAAGATATAGAGATAGTCTCTATTGAGGGAGAGGCTATTGCCAATAAATATGAAAAAGAGCTCAATATATTTTTTGAAGGGTGCGAGGCAGATAGACTACTCTATAAAGAGTTTAATAAAAGAGATATGATCATCAAACATACGCCAACGGGACTTTTGTATGAGCAGTATATCTATAATCTCATAAGCACTCTATCTTATGATGATATTTTATTGGGTGTCAAGATAAGAGATAGAAGGGATGATGGAATCTCTATCGAAAATGAGTATGATATTTTGATTATGAAAGAGAACCATCTACACATGATAGAGTGTAAATATCTCAAGACCCTTGATACCCCATCACTCCTTTATAAGCTAGACTCTGTACGTGAGAGCCTTGATGAGGATGCCAATATATTTATAGTAACCAACTTTGATAAATACAATGAAACAGAGGGTATGCTAGCTACACAAACTACACAGACCTACAAAAGAGCTTTTGCAAAAAAGATTATACTAAGAGGCTCACCTTGTAAAAATATAAAAGAGTTTTTATCCGATATAGATAGACACTTTGCTCTTAA
>DQUE01000192.1 GCA_015662405.1 Sulfurimonas autotrophica
TACATGTAAACTAAGCTTATCTAGTGTAAATTGATTTTATTTACAAAATCTGCCTTTTACTAAGTAATTCTATGATATTATTTTATATATAATTTCAGGATGATATATGAAAAAATATATAAAAGATCAGATTAAAAAATCGTATGAAACAAAACAGGCTATTTATGAAAATGAGGATCTGTTAAACAAAATAGAAGAGCTAGCACAAAAGTGTGTTGATTTATATCGTACAGATAAAAAAACTATACTTGCAGGAAATGGCGGAAGTGCCGCTGATGCACAACATATAGCTGCTGAACTTGTGGGAAGATATGGTTTTGATAGACCTTCAATTCCTTCATTAGCCCTTACAACTGATACATCAAATCTTACTGCAATTGGAAATGATTATGGATATGATCAAGTTTTTTCTCGTCAGCTTGAAGGTATGGGGCAAGAGGGTGATATTTTCATTGGTATTTCAACTTCTGGTAATTCAATGAATATTATTAAAGCTTTTGCATCTGCAAAGAAAAAAAATATTACAACAGTTGCTTTGACTGGTCGTGATGGCGGTGAAATGGCAAAAATAGCAGATATTGCATTAATTGTTCCTTCAGATTCAACACCAAGAATTCAAGAATCTCATATATTAATTGGACATATTATTTGTGATATTATTGAAAAAGAGATATTTGGTGATGGTGTTACTAGCTAGGTATGAAAAAGGCACTTTTTTTAGATAGGGATGGTGTTGTTAATGTTGAAAAAAACTATTTATATAAAATAAAAGATTTTGAATTTATTGATGGAATTTTTGATTTATGTAAACATTATCAACACTTAGGATATATGATTTTTATTGTAACAAATCAATCTGGTATTGCTAGAAACTATTATAGTGAAGGGGATTTTCATCTTTTAACAGAGTGGATGATTGATGAATTTAAAAAAAGAGGTATTATAATAAACAGAGTCTATTACTGTCCACATCATCCAGAGATTAGTGGTGCTTGTAGTTGTCGCAAGCCAGAACCTGGGATGATTTTACAGGCACAAGAGGAGTTTGATATAGATTTGGCAGATTCACTTATGATTGGTGATAAAGAACGAGATATTGAAGCAGCTTTACAAGCTGGTATAACAGAGACATATCTATTTGATGAAAAAAATAGAATTTCTAACTCTAAAGCAAAAAGAATTGTTCATAAACTTGATGAAATATGGAAATAAAAATGCTTATACTTAATAGTGGTGGAACATTTAATAAACGATATAATGAAATAACGGGTGAACTTGAAGTTCCTTATGATAATGCTGCGATTGAGAGAATTTTACTCAGTACTCAGAAGATATATAATCTTGCAGGGGTTATTTATAAAGACAGTTTGGAGATGGATAGTGACGACAGGCGCATGCTTGCTGATATTATACGTGAATCAAAGGATGATACTTTTGTAATCGTGCATGGTACAGACACCATGGAACTTAGTGCTGAGTTTTTAGATGAGATATTTGATGATAGAAAAATTATCTTGACAGGTGCTATGAAACCATTTGAAATTGATAATATAGAAGCATCTCTCAATCTTGGTATGGCGATAGGCTATGCGAAAGCAGTCGAGAAAAATGGCGTGTATATTTGTATGAGTGGGTCTGTTCAACCGTGGAATAAAATTACAAAAAATAGAAATAGTGGGAAGTTTGAACTTGTCAGATAAAATTGCCTGTTCTCATTGTCATTTGGAGTTTCATGAAGATGTAATGATTAAAGATGGAGAACACTACTTTTGCTGCAATGGTTGTCAGGGAGTATTTCATCTACTTATGGATGAAGGGCTTGATGCTTTCTATGATAAAACAAAAGGGGTAACGCTCGCTCCTCCAACACAACAATATGAAGATTCTGCAAACTTTAATGCACCAGCATTTTATGATAAATTTGTAAAAACTACCAAAGAGGGCTTTTATGAGGTTGCTTTAGTTATTGAAGGTATTCATTGTGCGGCTTGTGTTTGGCTCAACGAAAAAGCACTTATAAATATGGATGGCGTTATAGCCACAAATATAAATTATACGAATAATAAAGCAAAAATAGTTTGGGATGATGATATGGTAAAACTTTCTCAAATTATTGATATGATTCGTGCTATTGGTTATGATGCTTATCCTTATGATGTCTCTTTACAAGAAGCGAAGGCAAACAAAGAGAGAAAAGA
This sequence comes from Sulfurimonas autotrophica, assembly GCA_015662405.1. Taxonomy (GTDB): domain Bacteria; phylum Campylobacterota; class Campylobacteria; order Campylobacterales; family Sulfurimonadaceae; genus Sulfurimonas; species Sulfurimonas autotrophica_A. The sequence goes on from DQUE01000192.1 coordinate 2,199, forward strand.
TTATTATCTTCGTATAGCCGTTGCAATATTTGCTACGATGAATATGATGACCATTATGGTTGCGCAGTATGCAGGTTATTTTTCTGGTATCAGTGCAGATATAAAACATATTTTAAATATTGGAGAGTGGGTGCTTGCCACGCCAGTGCTTTTTTATAGTGGTTGGCCTTTTTTTAAAGGTATGTATTATGGAATGAAAACCAAGAGTGTGAATATGGACACATTGGTTGCTACAGGCTCATTATTAACATATATTTATTCTATATATATCACTTTGACTAGAAGTGGTGAAGCTTATTTTGATTCGGTAACTATGATTATAACTTTTGTATTAGTTGGAAAATTTTTAGAAGCTTTGAGCAAAAAAAGTATTGCTGATACTCTTGATATTATGAGTAAAACCTTACCTAGCGATGTTAAGGTAGTAAGAGATAATAAAATAATTACGTTACATGTTAATGATGTTCTTGTTGGGGATATTGTATTGGTTAATGCAGGACAAAGGATTGCTCTTGATGGAGAGATTATAGAAGGCAATGGAACCTTTGATGAATCATCACTAACAGGAGAGAGTGAACCAATTCATAAAACTGTCGGTGATAGTGTAATAAGTGCAACGGTGAGTATTGATGCTGATGTGAAATATAGAGTTACAAAAGATTATGCACACTCTACGATGAATAATATAGTCTCTTTGTTAGAAAATGCGATGAATAGCAAACCAAAGATACAGCAACTTGCAAACAGGTTAAGTGAATATTTCTCTACTATTATTTTGTTATTGGCTGCATTTACATTTATAGGTTGGTACGCTTTTTCTGCAAATTTTGAACACTCATTTATTATTGCAATTGCTGTAATAGTTATAGCATGTCCATGTGCTTTGGCATTGGCAACTCCTGTTGCAACTCTAGTAGGACTCTCTATTGCATCTAAAAGAGGAATACTTTTTAAAGAGGCAGCACAATTAGAGACCATGGCAAAAGCAGATGTGTTAGCATTGGATAAAACAGGTACTATAACACAGGGTACTCCTCAAATTGTTCATGAAGAAAAGTTTGCAGAGTTTGATGATTCATTGCTCTATTCACTACTTCTTAATTCAAAACATCCGATTGCTAAAGCAATATCTACACATATTTATAAGGATGATTTAGTTTGTTTTCAATTAGATAATTTGAAAAATATCGCCTCACAAGGTATTACTGCAATGTATAAAACAAAAATGCTTGTAGGTGGCAATGCTAAATTGATGCAGACTATAGGTATTGATGTTACAAGTAGTAGTGAAAATAGTGAATTTTATTTTGCTTATGATGGTAAGTTGTTCGCCAAGTTTGAGCTTTTTGACATGCCACGAGAAGATGCAGTAAGTGCAATAGCGAAGATAAAGAAAATGGGAATTGAGATTATCATGCTCACTGGTGATCATGAGAGAAGTGCTAAAAAAGTTGCCTCTTTGGTTGGTATAGATAAATACAAATTTGAATTAACCCCTCAAGAAAAATCACAGTATATAGAGAGACTTCATAATGAGAAAAAAGTTGTTGTTATGGCAGGTGATGGAGTCAATGATATTTTGGCACTAGCAAGTAGTGATATAGCAATAGCCATGGGAAATGGCAGTGATATAGCTATAGAAGTAAGTGATGTTGTACTTTTAAATGATAATTTGATCTCTCTGCATGAGAGTTTTAAAATTTCTAAAAGAACCTTTGCAATGATAAAGCAGAACTTAGGACTCTCCTTGGTGTATAACACTATTACGATTCCTTTAGCGATGGCAGGTTTCATTATACCACTCATAGCAGCTCTGTCGATGAGTCTCTCTTCATTGTTGGTGGTAGGTAACTCATTGCGTATAAAATTTGGATATAAGGATTAAACATGGATAGCTGGGTGATAGGAATGATGTTGGGTGTCTCGATTTTTTTAGGAAGTATTGCTCTTGTTGCAATGATGTGGGCAATAAAAAAAGGACAATTTGATGATAAAGAGAAGTTTTTAAATGCTGCTTTATTTGATGATGAGAGTGAACTAAATGATGCTATAAAAAAAGAGAAAAAACGAGAAGACGCTCTTAAGAAAAAAGATTATAGACCAGAATAGTTTAAAAAAAAGTACTTCCACAAAATGGAAGTACTTTATAAGTTATATTGGAATTATTTTCCGATAGTTTGTGCGAATGCTTCTAAGTCAGCATCAGAATAACGAGCAACTTGCCCTTTCATAATACCTTTCATTGCTCCACCATAAGTTCCATTTTTGTAACCTTTAAGAGCCTCAGCGATTTCAGCGTGAGTCATATCTTTAACAATTTTAGATTTACCCATAGCTTTTTTCTCCCAGTGAGCACCATGACATGCAACACATGCTTTCCCATTTACTGCAGCAGATGCAGCTGTAACTAATGCTAATGTAGCCATTGAAGCGATTATGATTCTTTTCATTTTATTTCCTTAATTTTAAATTCAATTTATATTATAATAGCTAAAGTCTTAAATACTTGTTAATGAATGAAAAGGTATCATTTTATTAAAATTAATTTATTATGGATGTGAAGATGCGATACATAGAAGATGATTTACAAGACAAGACAATACTTATTACAGGTGGAGCAGGTTTTATCGGCTCAAATTTAGCATTTTATTTTCAAAAAAACCATCCTGATGCAAAAGTTGTTGTACTTGATAGCTTTAGAAGTGGAGAAACACTCAGTAATGGAAACCTCAAAAGTTTTGGACATTTTAAAAATCTTATAGGTTTTGAAGGTGAAATTATTAGTGGTGATATTAATGACAAGGATTTGTTACTTGATTTGGAAGTAAATTATGATTTTGATTACATTTTTCATGAGGCGGCGATTTCTGATACAACAGCACAAGAACAAGACTTGATGATCAAAACAAACGTAAATGCTTTTAAAGATTTACTAGACTTGGCTGTAGCGCATAATGCGAATATGATTTATGCCTCCTCTGCAGCAACATATGGCAATGCAGAGTCTCCACAGCGAGTTGGAAGAGAGGCACCAAACAATGTATATGGTTTTTCAAAACTCTCTATGGACCATTTGAGTCGTGACTATATGAAAAAGTGTGACATCAGTATAGTGGGACTTCGTTATTTTAATGTTTATGGCAAACGGGAGTATTTTAAAAACAGTACTGCTTCTATGGTTTTGCAGTTTGGACATCAGATACTTGCAGGAAAAAATCCTCGTCTTTTTGAAGGTAGTGATAAAATTCTTCGTGATTTTATTTATATAGAGGATATCGTGCAGGCAAATATTAAAGCGATGCAGCCAAAGAGAAGTGGTATTTATAATGTAGGAACAGCAAAGGCAAGAAGCTTTCAAGATATTGTTGATATTTTGCAAAAAGAGTTGGGCACGTCACTAGAGTGTGAATATATTCCAAACCCGTTTATTGGTTCGTATCAGTTTCACACCGAGGCGGATATCGCAACAACAAAAGAAGCATTAGGCTATGAGCCTGCTTATGAGATGGAAGAGGGCATAAAAGCTTATGTTCCTGAAATTAAGCGTATATATGAGACAGAAGTAAAATAGATGCAGATGTATAAAGAAGCAAAGCCAAATATTTTGGTTGTGGGTGATTTGATGATTGATCATTATCTGTGGGGGAGTTGTGAGCGTATTTCTCCAGAAGCTCCTGTTCAGGTTGTAGATATTCAAAAAGAGACAACAGTTTTGGGCGGTGCAGGAAATGTGGTGAACAATCTTAAAGCCTTGGGTGCAAATGTAAGTGTGAGCAGTGTAATGGGGGATGATGAGAATGGAAAAGAACTTATAACAATGCTCCATACTATTGGTGTAAATACGCAAAATCTTATTATTGAACAAACAAGGAAAACATCAAAAAAGAGTCGTGTAATTGCTGTGTCACAGCAGGTTTTACGATATGACAAAGAGAGTAAAAATAGTATTTCTCAAGAGAGTATGCAAAAGATTTTAACATCTCTTGCGAGTACAATTGCTAAATATGATGCTGTTATTTTATCAGATTATGGTAAGGGTGTTTTAACACAAGAGCTCTCTCAGGGTATTATTCGTCTAGCTAAAAAGCATAATGTGAAGGTTTTGGTTGATCCAAAAGGGAGAGATTTTACAAAATATCGTGGTGCATACCTGCTTACTCCAAACAAAAAAGAGGCGATTTTAGCTACAGGGATTGATATAAAAGATGAAGAGTCTTTAAAAAGAGCGCTTATAGCACTGAAAAATGAGTGTGATTTGGATGTTTCTTTGATTACTCTTTCTGAAGATGGAATAGCAACATATGAAAAGGAAGTAAAAATCTTTCCTACAGTTGCCAAAGAGGTTTTTGATGTAACAGGAGCGGGGGATACGGTCATAGCATCTATTGCTTTTGCATTAAGTGTCGGTAAAAGTCTTGAAGAGATTGCAGCTTTTGCCAATCTTGCTGCAGGTGTTGTTGTGGGTAAAATCGGCTCAGCGACAGTAACGATAGATGAGATAGAGGATTATGAAGCATCTCTGCATAAAAGTACTTCTGATGCACATATAAAAAGTTTTGAAGAGATAGATAAAATTGTACAAAGATATAAGAAAAATGGTAAAAAAATAGTCTTTACAAACGGCTGTTTTGATATTTTACATGTAGGACATGTCAAATACTTGCAGATTGCAAAAGGTTTTGGAGATGTGTTGATAGTCGGGTTGAATTCCGATGCATCTGTCTCAAGGCTAAAAGGTCCAAGCCGTCCTATTAATCAAGCACAAGACAGAGCCTATTTGTTGGCAGCACTTGAAGCAGTGGATTTTGTTGTTTTATTTGAAGCAGACACACCATATGAGTTGATTAAAATGATAAAGCCAGATGTACTTGTCAAAGGCGGTGATTACGAAGGAAAAGATGTAGTAGGTACGGAATTTGCTAGTGAATTAAAACTAGTTGATTTTGTTGATGGCAAAAGTACAACAAAAACCATAGAAAAAATACAAGGAAAGAGATGTTAAGAAAAGTAACTTTAATGACAGCATCTGCTGTAGCAGCATTTGCATTTAACAGTGCAGGAATAAATATAAACAATGAAGATTTAGAACTGCAGGCAAATTTTGATATTGGTCAGTTTAATGAAAATGTTGAACCTGAAACAATGTATGTTGGCATAAAGTTTTTAGATGCAGATAATAGTAGTCGCGTAAAGGAGGATGATGCACTTTATGAAATTGGTTTTTTAATGAAAAGAGCAATGGGTGAGAGAGGCTTATATATAGGTTTAGGTGTAAAAGCTAACCATACAAAAGATTATACGACAGTTCCTCTGGGTATTGTATTTGATTATGCTTTGCCATTGCAAACAATTATTCCAATGAGTGTTGGTGCAGATATTTATTATGCCTCAAAAGTATTAAGTTTTAGTAATGCAAATAAATATTTTGAATATAGATTGGAGTATGATGCTGAGGTTATTGATCAAGGTCATGTTGTGATTGGTTATAGACATATTAAAACTGACTATAATGACATAAGAGGAGAGTTTACCTATAATGAATCAGCATATGTAGGCTTTACTTTCGAATTTTAAACTTTTAGATTTTTCACAGCCTCGATGACTTCAGAGGCTGTAATGCTTTTCATACAATCGTGATGCTTGAGAGGACACTCTCTTTTCATGCACGGACTACAATCTAACTCGTGTCTGACAATGATGCTTTTTTTATTTTTCCATTGAGATGTTTCTTTATATTTTGTCGGTCCAAATATTGCAACTGTCGGCACCCTATAGGCAGCGGCTACATGCATGGGTCCGCTGTCATTGGTTACAAATAGGGAGCATCCTCCTATGTTTGCACACAGCTCTTCTACGTTTGTTTTACCTGCTAAGTTTGTATAATTGTTTACATGGAGTGCTTGAAGATTTTCTTCAATCTCTTTTGCCATTGCAACTTCATTGGGTCCACCAAATATAATGATGTCATA
>DQUE01000001.1 GCA_015662405.1 Sulfurimonas autotrophica
TTCCTTTGCCCTCATGCCCCATAATCAATACCCATTTTTCACTTACATGTAAAGATGCCAAAGGTGTAGAGTCTGCTGTTACTTCTGCTGCATAAACCTTATAGCCGCTAGACTTTAAAGCACATATTGTTTCAAATATATCCTTATACACATGAATGCCAAGCATGTGTGCATAGCCCATAGAAACACGTAAAGCACGTCTATTAAAAGGGTGTGGGGAAGTTTGTGGCAAGAAATAACTCTTAACACCAAGTGCTGCAGCACTTCTAGCAATTGAGCCAACATTCTCACTTGAAGTGATGTTGTCAAGCATTATAATTTTATCTCCAGCACTCTCTAGTGTAATATCATCAGGACGTATACCGTGTGCCATACAGTTATGATGTATTTTATGTCCGACGATTTTACCCATCTCCTCTTTTGTTGTCAAATATATTTTAGGAATACCTTTCCATGTAACCAATGGCATATATGCATCATAATACTCCTGCGTTGCCAAAATACTTTTAATATGAATGTCACTTTGGAGTAAAAGATTCACAACTTTTGGACTATCTGCTATAAAGCTTCTGTCACCTCGAAAGGCATTATCACGCAGTTCTTTATAAACCTGTAGCTCTTCTATATCAATATTATCAATTTTCGTAATCATTCCATTATTTTAGGATAAAATAACTTATGAACATACTTTAGAGTGGATTTTTTTGCGTTTGAAGGTGTTTAATACTAGACTAGTATAAAAAGTATTCCCTCCAAAAAAGGGAATAATAAATAGAAGAGTTAGATAGGTAAAACTCTGATTTTATCAGAGAGTTTCTCTTTTAATGTTGATTCGATTGCATAGAGTGTTCCCGTAGCAGATGAAGCACAGCCATCACATGCACCAAGGTAGCGAATATAAATATCAATAGTATCATCATTTTTCTTTACATCAATGATTTCAACATTTCCGCCATCCATAATCAAAAACTGTCGCACACTCTCATCAATGACAGCATCAACCGCTTTGATCTGTTGCACAAGTGTCATCTCTTCAAAGTTACCACCACCAGCACTCATAGCATCTGCAGCAGCTTTCATCTTCTCTTGTTCCATCTCTTTACGAGTCTGCTCTAAAATGTCAACAAGGTACCATTCTCTATCTTCATGTCCACCTGGCTTGATACAGGATTTACAAAAACCACCAGCTTTTGTATAATCAGTAATCTCTTCAACAGTTTTCAAATCATTTAATTTGATAACCTCTTGAATAGTTCCAAGTGAAACACGTGCACATTCACAGACAATGATTTCATCTTCAAAACTTGCTTCATCAACACCAAGATAGAGTGAAGCAGCTTTTTTGATAACATCATATGCCATAACCGAACAGTGCATTTTTTGTGGTGGAACAGCTGGAGTATCTGGATCATCACGCAATGCTTTTTCAACATCAATATTTGTAATTTTAACCGCCTCTTGAACTGTTTTACCAATACAAAGCTCTGTCATAACATCACTTGATGCGATAGCCGTACCACAACCAAATGATTTAAATTTTGAATTTACAATTTTATCTGTTTTAGGATCAACTTCCCAGTAAAGTCTTACTGCATCCCCACAACTCTCTGCTCCAAAATCCGCAACGATAAGCTTATTACCATGTGCTTCAGCTTCTTCAGGTGTGATTTCGCCTTGATGCTGAGGATTGTTCATTAATGTCGTTACTTTATTTGAATACGCGTCCCATAGAGACTCGCCTAACATATCTGCTTTTGCCATACTATCTTTCCTTATAATTTATTTTATAAAAGGGAGACTTTTTCCTCTCCCTTGTATTACGATGTTGGAACTATTTCCATCATCTCCACCAACACTTCATTCTGCTCTTTACAAAACCAATTGCCTTTATAGCGGTTTAATGCGCTATATGATGAGGAATGTGACACTCCCCAGCTTCGCCACCTGGAGTTGGTGCAACTTTTGCAAATGAGCTTGATATTGCACGCAGTCTTTTCACGGCACTTTTAAAATGCTCTATCGTGTAGTCTATCTCTTCATCTGTAGTAAATCGTGATAAAGAGAGTCTAATACCTGTATGCGCAAGTTCATTATCAGCGCCAATTGCAAGCATAACAGAGTTTGCCTCTAAATCTTCAGAAGCACATGCCGAACCTGTTGATGCACCGATTGCACCATTGTTTAAGTCCCAAAGCATACCTTCACCCTCAACCCCACGGATTGAAATAAGAATAGTATTTGGCGTACGTTTTTCACGACTTCCAACAACAAACGTATCACTCAACTCTAAAAGTGCATCTTCAAGTCTATCGCGTTTAGCACGAATAGAGGCCATCGTCTCTTCCATATTTGTTGTTGCAAGTTCAATAGCTTTTCCCATACCAACAATGTAAGGGACATTTAGTGTACCTGAACGACGATGACCCATTTGTTCCCCACCATGAAGTAGTGGCGTTAAAGGCTGAGAGTCTTTAATATAAAGAGCACCAATACCTTTTGGTCCATGAAATTTATGTGCAGACATACTTAAAAAATCTACATGTACATCTTGCAAGTCAACTGGAATTTTTCCAACTGCTTGTACAGCATCTGAGTGAAAAAGCACACCTTTTTCTTTACAGATTTCACCTATCTCTTTAATAGGAAAAATCATTCCTGTTTCATTAGAAGCCCACATCACACTCACAAGTGCAGTTTTATCTGTAATGAAACTTTTCACAGTGTGTGGTTCAACAATCCCTTCCTCATTTACTGGAAGATATGTCACTTTTACACCCTGCTCTTCAAGCCATCTACATGTAGCAAGCACTGATGGATGTTCAACTTCTGTCGTAATAATATGGTCTTTTTCACCATTTACTATTTTATCAAAATAGATGGATTTTAAAACCCAGTTATTTGATTCTGTCGCACATGATGTAAATACAACATCATCATCATCGCTCGCATTAATTGCCGTATATACCTGATCAATTGCTTTTCTTAAGTATGGATGTGAAGCCGTACCAAATTTGTGGAGTGAATTAGGATTACCATATATCTCACTGAAAAATGGTTGCATCGCCTCTACCACTTGTGGATCACACATTGTAGTAGCGTTATTGTCTAAATAAACTTGCATGTTTTTACCTCTTACATTGGGTTATATTTTAAATAAGACTATTTTTGTCTTCTTTTACTTCTGACATAATAATAGTTTTGTCATTATGATTTGCTTAAGCCAAACTGAGTTTATATTTGGTTTAAGAATTCAAACAGTCAAGAAAAATGCTATAATTTCTAGTACAGAAGGAATATAATGTGTAATTTTAACAATCTACCGCAACAAACAAAAGAGTTTCTCCATAATTTTATGAACAGTGCAGCACAAAATGTCGGAGGGATCAACTACCTCCTCACACTTATTGAAGCAATGCGTTTAAAAAAACCGCATCCACTTATGCAAAAAAACTCACAAATTGCTTCTAACAATACTATTATAAAATGGAATAAAGTGGTATTTAAAGATAAAGTAGATCTCATGCAAAAATTGCTCATCATACATAGAGGAGCTCAAGAAAAAGATCGTAATATTCTCAACACAACAAATGCTAAACTCAAAAAAAA
>DQUE01000085.1 GCA_015662405.1 Sulfurimonas autotrophica
AAAATAGTTATAGTTATTGCGGAAGTGAGGCGTAAAAGCAACATCAGGTACGATGGGGCCTACAAACTGCTTAAAGCCTATTTTTTTATTGGCACTTTTTATTGCTTTTGTAATGATAAGCTCTTCTTGTCCCAAAACACCATTATCACCTGCATGGGGGTTCAGACCAAGTACAGCTATGGGGCTTTTGTTAATGCTGTTATGCATATCCAAAAAGAATTGTTTTAGCTTTTTATATTTGATGTTTTTTGCAACATCTTTAAGCGGAATATGCTCTGTAAAAAGTGCAACATACATCTTTTTACAACCAAGCATCATGATAGCTTCTTTGTTAAAATGTTTACGCAGGAGATCAGTATGTCCTTTGTACTCTAGTCCTGCTTGCATCCAAGCCTCTTTATGTATAGGAAGTGTCACAACAGCTTGTGCTTTTTTCTCTTCACACAAATGGAGTGCAGCCATAAAAGAGTTATAAGCGTATAAACCACTTTTTGCATCTATTTTTGCTGGTTGTATTGTAAACTCACCACTAACTTCATAAAGCTCTAAATCTTCAGGTACTCTTACATGTAACAAGGTTGCGGCTTTTTGTAGTAGTGCTTTATTGATGCAGTAGAGGGGGCGACATTTTTTCGTAATCTCTTTATGCGCTTTGAGTGCTATCTCAATTCCGACACCGTTTAAATCCCCGATGCTTATGGCTATAGTTGGTTTATTCATGAGGATGTGAGACTTTTCATCTCTTTTATGGCTTCACGCAAACCTGTAAAAAGACTGCGAGCTATAATGCTTTGTCCTATGTTTAACTCGATAATCTCTTCTATTTGTACAATTTGACCTACATTGTGATAGTTGAGTCCATGACCTGCTGCTACTTCAAGACCGAGTTGTTTTGCATGTCTTGCTGAGAGTTTTAGTTGCTCTAATGCATTTTCGAGTCTGTCACTGAGTTCATAGCGAGGAAGATTGAGCTCTTTGAGAGCATGATTTGACTTTGGCAAAGAGGAGTTGAGCATTGCAAAAAGGTTGGCAAAAAGACCGGTATGGAGCTCAACCATTTCGGCTCCGAGTTTTTTTGCTTGCTCCATAGCTTGTATGGTTGGGTCAACAAAGAGTGAAACAGGAATGAGCCCATCATGGAGTTGTTCTATTGCATAAGCGATCTCATTTTCATAAGTAAAGAGATCAAGCCCACCCTCTGTGGTCACTTCCTCTCTTTTTTCTGGAACTAAAGTAGCACGATGAGGCTGTACACTGCTGACAATATCGAGTATATTTTTATCGATAGAGCACTCTAAATTTACAGGAACTTTTGAAAATTGCAAAATATTTTTTACATCAATATCTTGAATATGTCTTCTATCTTCCCTTAAGTGTATAGTAATTTGATCGGCTCCACTCTCACAAGCGATATAAAGTGCTTGCAAAATATCTGGGTCATTTACCTTTCTTGCTTCTCTTAAAACTGCTACATGGTCTATATTGACACCAAGTTTTATCTGTTTCATGCTTTTTTCTCTTTTACTGATTTATAAAATGTAAGATATTTTTCTTCTAAATTCTCATAATTAGTTATCTCTCCTACATGTACTTCAACACTATAGGGTTCTTTATAGGGAGCCTCTTTAAATACTTTTTCAAGTGTGTCGTTTATGTAAATGGGAACAATATCAAGATTGTTTGCCTTTGCTATTTTTTCAGCACCACTTTGAAATTTTTTAATACCCTCACCACCATATCGTTCTCCTTCAGGAAAAATATAGATATTGAAATCATCTACTGTTGCTAGCGTTCTTTTTATTGATTTGAAAAATCGCACTAAGCCTTTTTTATTTTCCAAATCAACTGGAATAGATCCACTGTATTGAAAAAATTTTCCATATATTGGGTCATCAAAAAGTTCTTGTTTTGCTATCCATGCACCACTTTTGTTGTATCTTGAAAAAATATTTTCCATAACAAGTATATCTAGTAAAGAGCGGTGATTTATTGCATAAAGAATTCTGTTTTTTTTTGGAATTTTACCAACAAGTTTTACCTTGATATGTAAAAAATCCAAAACTTTATTGGAATACTCTTGGCGAGCATGTGAGAGTTCTTGATAGGCATACTTTTGAGTAATAAAAGGATGAAAATAGATCTGTTTGAAAATTTTTATATATTTCCAACCAAGTACTATCATAAATAGAAATTTTTTCAACTCTTTTAGCATTACAAACCCTCTCTTTGAAGCATTATTTAAGCATCACTCTTTTTCAGTGTCATTTCTGTTTCCATCAGTTTAATTTCATCATTTGCAAAAATTCGTATCTCATCATCTGCTTTGAGTCTCTTTTTTGAAATTTTATTTGGATAATCAAAATGATTTAAAATATGCTTGATGGTATTTATACGGGCTTTTTTCTTGTTGTCTGATCGGATGATTGTCCATGGAGCATGTTCTGTATGAGAGGCTAAGAGCATAGAGTATTTCGCTATGGTGTATTTGTCCCAAAGATCTTGGGATTTTTCATCTACTGGGGAGAGTTTATACTGTTTTAGTGGATCCGTTCTTCTTTTGTCAAAACGTCTTTTTTGTTCGGCTTTTGAAACAGAAAAGTAGAATTTAAAAATTTTTATATTGGAGTTGACAAGCATTTTTTCAAACTCTGGCACTTCATGTAAAAACTCTTTGTGCTCCTCTTGTGTACAAAATCCCATAACTGGTTCAACCCCTGCACGGTTGTAGTAGCTTCTATCAAAAAGAACAATCTCACCAGCAGAAGGCAAGTGCTGTACATAACGTTGAAAGTACCACTGTGTTGTCTCTTTATCACTCGGTTTATCAAGTGCAACAACTCTTGCTCCACGAGGATTGAGATGCTCTGTAATTCTCTTAATGGTACCACCTTTTCCTGCAGCATCACGCCCCTCAAAAATCATTAAAACTTTTTGCCCTGTCTCTTTGACATGATTTTGCATTTTTAAAAGCTCAATTTGCAGATCTTTAAGCTCATCTTCATAATGGAGCGTCTCCTCCTTTACCCAGACTGCTACTCGTTTTTTATGAGGATCTTTGCCTCTTTTATCTTTCATATGATTTTTTTTACTCTTCTCTTTTCTTCTTTCGTCATGCACAATCTCTTCTAAATTACTACCGTCTGTTATTTCATCATTAAGTATATCTCTTTCTCGTCCCATCTATTCCTCCTGTTATGGTCTAACACTTACTTATGTAGATTATAAACCAATTTAGATTAAAAAGAGTTTGTAATGAAAGAGTTTATCTCTTCAATGTTATTTGTATGGGCAAAACAGCTTTTATCTCCACATAGCAAGAAACCATCTTCTTGGTTTGCTTTGAATTGCACAAAAGGATATTGTATTTTTGCAAGTTCATAAGCATAATTATTGATATTTTGCAGATCTGTTTTTATAACTCTATCTCCTTTTATATATCGGATTGTCTGTGTCAGCATATATGGATAGTAAATTGGCTTACGTCCAAGTTCATAGGAGTTATACTCCATAGTTTTAAATGCAAAATGTATGTACTTTTCATCTTCAAGAACTGTTCCAAGTGTTATGAGTGCATCTATCATAATACTGACACAACTTGTATAGGTTGTGTCAGTTATTTCAGCTTTTAGAGCAAAGTCACCACTACTAAAGTTCCACATACCTTTGTCGTAAAACTCTTCTAGTGCTTTGTTGACAAAACGCTGTGCATGAATGAGATAGAGCTCATTTTGTGTATATTTAAAGGCTGTAAGCAGGGCTTGAGAAAGAAAAGCATAATCTTCTAAAAAGGCTTCTACTTTTGGTTTTTTGTGTATAAGTGTAGTATGATACAGCTTAGAGTCCACAAAGAGTGTTTCAAGAAGTTTATCAAGGCTTTTTATGGCTTTTTCTTTGTATTTTTTGTCAACTGCACCAAGCTTAAAGAGGGAGTTGATCATCATACTCGACCAAGAAGTCTGTACCTTTTTGTCTATAAACGGGTAGTTTCGTTTCTGTCTTATTGTTTGTAACAGTATCTTTACATCACTAAACCACTCAGGAGTATCTCCTTCAAAATGAATAATATTTTTGCCTTCAAAATTACCGCGATGTGTAACACTCATTGTTTGACACATCTCTTTTGCATTTGTATAGCCATTTTGAGTAAGTAGTGTATATACCTCATCATAGCTATATACAAAATATGCTCCTTCTAAGCCATCACTATCTGCATCACTTGCACTATAAAAAAGATCATCTTCACTCATATAGTTATACCAAAAGTCTGCCACCTCTTTTGCTACCTTTAGATATTTTTCCTCTTGATAAACTAAGTAGGCTTCTGTGTATACTCCACACAAGAGCGCATTATCATAAAGCATTTTTTCAAAATGCGGAACAAGCCATTTTTCATCTACACTGTATCGGCAAAAACCACCATCTACAAGATCATATATACCGCCTTTTGTCATATTTGCAAGTGTATGTGTTATCATCTCTTTGGCACTTGCATCATTATAAATTCTCTCAATAACAAGCAGGGCATAAAGCGTTGATACATGCGGGAATTTTGGCTTATTTGAAAAACCTCCATTTTTTGCATCATAATTGTTTTTAGCTTGGAGTAGAAAGTTTTTGTAAAACTCTGCTTTTAATACTGTTGCTTCTTTTGGATGCTCTTGTTTTTTCAAAAACTTCTCTATCTTTGCAGCATTTTCAAAAGCTTTGGATCCATGGCTTTTACTTTTGTTGCTATGATTTGTGTGATCTCTTTAAAACCCATTCCTTCTATGCTACCTGAATGTGATTCGGGCGGTATATATGTTCCTGCGTAAAAAGGTTTGTTTTGTGGGGTACAAAAGATACTTGTTGGCCATCCTCCTGTACGGTTATTGAGCAGTCTATAGACCTTTTGATAGTATTTATCTATATCAGGACGCTCTTCTCTATCTACTTTTATAGCAATAAAATTTTCATTTAGTATTTTGGCGCACTCTTGATTTTGAAAAACTTTCTCTTCCATGACATGGCACCAGTGGCAAGAACTGTAGCCGATACTTATAAAAATCGCTTTGTTTTCAGCTTCTGCCTTTTGAAAAGCCTCATCACACCATGGCCACCAATCAACAGGATTGTCCTTGTGTTGCTGTAGGTAAGGAGAATCTTCATTTGCTAATCTATTTGACATAATTTATAACCTTTTGTATTTTCTAAGGTAGAGTATGAAAAAAGGGCTGATTTTTTGCTTAATATTTTATCGCTATTTTTTAATCTCAGATAGACGCAAAAGGAGGTATAATCTGCTATGATTTTAGACGTATAAAAAAATAGTTTGAAAAAGAGTGATACAATGAAAAAAATTTATATAAATTATACAAGGAAATTTAGAAACTGTTGTACAGTTTCTAAATGATAAATCATGAAAACGCTTAGCTTTATTATAGTATTTGTATTTTGTACCTCTTTTTTACATGTGCATAATCTTCATGCTTCTAAGCATTTGGAAAAAGTCTCCTTGCAACTCCATTGGAAATATCAGTTTGAATTTGCAGGGTTTATTGCTGCGAAAGAGAAAGGATTTTATCGTGATGTAGGATTAGATGTAGAACTCAAGGAGTATGAAGCAGGCATGAATATTATAGATGAAGTTCTTTTTCATCGCGCAAACTATGGTATTTATAACTCTTCTATTTTGTTAAAGTATTTAGAAGGCAAGCCAATTCTCCTTTTAGCATCATTTTTTAAACGTTCAGCATTAGTACTTCTCACGAATCCTGCTATTGCTTCACCTAAAGATCTTGTTGGCAAAAAAGTTATGACCTCTCCTGTAGATGAATTTGCATTGAATTTTCAACCCTATTTAAATGGTTATGGTGTAAAAATTGATGATATTGCATTGGTTTCACAAGCATATAGAGTTGATGAGTTTGCTCAAGGTAAAGTTGATGCTATGACAGCTTTTGTCTCTAATCAACCTTATAAGCTTGACAAACTTGGTATAAAATACAATATATTAGACCCCTCTAACGATAGTTTATTTACATTACAAGAAGAGTTATTTACTTCTGCTGATGAATTTAAAAATCATCCACAACGAACATATGCTTTTAAAGCAGCATCTATAAAAGGGTGGGAGTATGCACTTTCACATAGAAAAGAGATTGCTGAAATTATTCAAAAAAAATATGCCCGACATGTAGATTTACAAGCTTTAGAATATGAAGCAGAGATTGTTAATAAGTTAATACTTCCTTTTATCTATGACATAGGTTCTATAGACAGAAATTTTTTAAACAGACAAATGAAACATTTTAAAAAGAGTTTTCATAAAGGAGAAGAAAAAACTCTAGATGCATTTATTGTAAAGTCACAAACAAATAAGTTAGATTTAACAGATGAGGAAAAAAAATATATACAAAATAATAAAAAAATTCCATTGTGTATAAATTATGATTTTTTTCCTATTGATGCGTATAAAAATGGCAAACATATTGGGGTAATGGGTGATATTTTTACGTTGATTGCAAAAAGTACGCGTTTAGAGTTTACGCCTGTTGTGTCAAAATCAGAAAAAGATCTATTAGAAAATTTACAAAAGAAAAAATGTAAAGTACTCTCAGTTGTAGTTGCGCATAATGTACATTTTACTATGTTATACCCTACAAAATCTTTGAGTACAACACACTTTACACTTTTAAGCAGGTTGGATAGGTCTTTTATCGATGATGCTAAAGAGTTAAAAGGGAAATTGTTACTTGTACAAAAGGAGTCTTTTAAGCATTATCTCAATTATTTATATCCATACCTTAATATCGAAGTAGAAAATAATAAAAATATGATGGTAAAAAAAATTTTAGATGGGAGAGCATATGCTATTGCATCTATCGATGAACAAGCAGATTATTTTATAGATAAATATGGTTATGGAAAGTTGAAGATTAATGGGTTTTTAGCAAAAGAGAGACCTTTGCATGGGAGGATTGGCGTACAAAAAGATGAACCTATTTTGTACGCTATTATACAAAAAGCGATTGAAGATATTCCTCAAGATACGATAGAGTCAATAAGAAACAGTTGGCGATTAAGCAGATACCATAAACAGATAGACTACTCTCTTGTATGGATAGTATTTGGTGTGCTTGGCACGGTATTTCTTATTATGGCTTACTATCAAAAAAAACTACAGCATTTTAATGCAGCACTTGAGCAAAAAGTTCTGCAAAAAACAAAAGAACTGCAAGAAATAAATGAACTTTTAGAAAATAAGGTACAAAAAAAAGCACAAGAACTTATAGAAAAAGATAACATTTTGACAGCGCAGTCTAAACAGGCTGTAATGGGTGAAATGATAAGTATGATTGCCCATCAGTGGAGACAACCTTTAAATACAATTACATTACAGGTTTCAAGTTTACAGCTCAAATATATGATGAATCAAGATATTTCAAAAAAAGAGATAATGCAAACCTTGGAGGATGTTAGCAACTCCATTGTCTATCTTTCTGAAACTATTGATGACTTTAAGACATATTTTCATCCTAAAAAACTTTCTGAAGATGTTGTAATAGAATCATTGTTAAATAAGGCAATTAAATTTATTTTACCTAGAATAAAAGCTAATAAAATAGAGCTGCAAACAGAGTGTGATCCATCTATTCATGCGAATGTATATGCAAATGAATTAATACAGGTACTGCTCAATATTTTCAATAATGCCATTGATGCCTATGAAACTAGAAAAATCAAAGAGAAGATCATTAGAATTACATGTAAACAAGAAGATGAAAATATTAAAATCTCCATTGCAGATCAAGCTGGAGGAATTAATAATGCACATCTCTCAAAGCTCTTTGAACCATATTTTTCAACAAAAGGAAAAAATGGAACTGGTTTGGGACTTTACATGTCAAAAATGATTATAGAAAAACAGTTTAATGGTCGTATTGTAGTAAAAACTTCAATGTTTGGGACAACGTTTACGATTGTAATTCCCACACAAATACAAAAATAATATTTTTAAATCTGTTTGTTTTTTACCATAGAAAAAACCATAGGAATATTAAGACCATCATTGTTGTAGCCCTCGTCTTTACATGATTCACATTTGTCCCCCATAGGGCATATATTGTTTTGTAAAAGCTCTTCAAGAGTGGTAAAATTATTCTCTTTTATGCACTCTGCTATATCCTTAACGGTAAGTGAATTACATACACAAATCTCAGTATCTAAATCTATCATCGTAATACTCTCTTTTTTAGATGGATATAATGATACTAAAGATCTGCTTAACGCAACTTTGTACTTAACATAGATTTTACATTTATGAGATACAATTACACAAAGAACATAAGGGTGAATATATGAAATTTTTTATAAAAATCTTTTTTATCTTAGTTTTGGGTTTTAGTTTTGCTTATTCGGCTACATTTTTGATGCCAGATCAGGCTTTTAAACCTTATGCAAATGTAAATGATAAAATGCAAATTGAAACAGGTGTTAAAATTGCTAAAAGCATTTATTTGTATGATGAAAAATTAAAAGTTGATTTAGTGGATGCTAAAGGTTTATCAATAAAAAGTATAAAAAAGCCTACTCCTGTAAAACATCATGGGGAGAGTGTTTATTTGGAGTCCCCAAATTTTATTGTAACACTTAAAAAAGATGATAACTCTTTGCATGGTGTAAGAGATGTAAAAATACAAATTGCTTATCAGGGTTGTTCAGAGC
>DQUE01000111.1 GCA_015662405.1 Sulfurimonas autotrophica
AAGTATAAATAACTCCTGCAAATACATTGTTACCACGAGGACCATCTATTAAAGAAACTTCATATTCTCCCACTAATGCCCAATGCTCACTAAGCCCATACTCCAAACCAACAGCATAAGTAAATCCATCACTTGTTCCACTCATTCCAAACCCAGAAATCTTTTCTTTTTCTATTTCCCAACCTATTTTTCCAAACACTACAATCGCTTCATTGAAATGGTATCCGTACAATAAATCGAATCCTGCTGTATAGTAATTAGCCTCTGCGTTTTTATCTTCTTCACCAATAACTGATTTCGTAACTGTTGCATGTGCATAGGAAAAATCAAACTCAGTAGTGAATCCATACCCTAAACGATAGCCAACATCTATTCCAAATCCTTCACCTGTGCTGCCCTGTAATTTTGCTTCAGGTTCTGCATCTCTTGCCTCTTCAATATATCTATCCCCTAAACTAACCAATCCTTTAACAACAACATAAAAATCACCCTCTTCATGATGTTTTGCTTCAATATGAGCACGATGTGCTGGCACATCTTTCTCACTATTACTTGTTTCAGCTGCATATAATGTAGTTGAAGCAAACAATGCGCCGCTCAAACATAGAAAATTTCCGATTCTCATCACTCTCCCCTTTCATATAATCGAACCCTCTCAACAAACCAACTAATTCTGATTTACCTTGATATTATATCATTTAATCTTATAAATAAAAAGTCTACAATGGCACGTTATCCCTACCCTACTTCTTTTTTGTTGCCTTTTCTAAATACAACCAAACTAACCCACCAATTGTAAAAAGAATAACAGGTGCTATCCATTTATTTTGGCTTATATAGACTGCAAGCTTACTCAAAACAGCTCCGAAATAGTAACTACTCAAACCAAACGCCAAAGCCCAAACGCCAGCTGCAAAAAAGTTAAGTATTACAAACTTTTTAAAATCATATTTAGTCAGTGCTATTGCAATAGGTACAATAGTCTTTAGCCCATAGATAAACTTTTGAATGAAAATAACCCAGTCTCCATGCTTTTTGATAAGTATATGGGCAAGTGCCAACTTTCTTCTGTGTTTTCGTAAGCTATCAACCATCATAGTTTTTTGGTATCTTGTCAGCCAAAAAAGTAAAATATCTCCAAGTGCATTCCCTAAAAAAGCTATTGTAATAGAGATCGTTAAATCCATCTTTCCCATAAAACTCAATACACTTGCCGCAACAATCCCTATAAAACCACCACCCAAAGAGTAGATAAAAAGCCCTATATATCCATATGTAGCCAAATTACTAAACGTATCTTCCATCTATTTGTAATCCTATAATTTTTTTATTTTTGCTATCTCATCACGAAGTCTTGCGGCCTCTTCAAAATTGAGTTCGCGTGCCGCTTCTTTCATTTTTAACGAAAGCTCTTTTATCATCGCTTTTCTCTCGCTAGGCGGTATTTTATCCTGTTTTTTATATTTTTGATACAGACCATCATGCTCTTCTACCTTAAGATTTTCATCTAAAGCTCTTTTTGTCGTCTTTGGAGTAATCCCATGTTTTTTATTATAAGCCTCTTGAATTTCCCTTCTAGCAGTTGTTTTTTCTATGGCTCTTTGCATAGAACCTGTCATCTTATTTGCATATAAAATGACACGACCATTCTCATTTCTCGCACCCCGTCCAATAGTTTGCACAAGTGCAGTCTCACTTCGTAAAAACCCCTCTTTGTCAGCATCTAAGATTGCAACCAAAGAGACCTCCGGTAGATCAAGCCCCTCACGAAGGAGATTGATTCCTATAAGCACATCAAACTCGCCCAAACGCAAAGACCGAATAATTTGATTGCGCTCTATTGTATCGATATCTGAGTGCATATATTGTACTTTTATGCCCAAATCTGCCAGGTACTTTGTTAAAGCTTCTGCCATTTTTTTCGTAAGTACAGTAATGAGCACCCTTTCATCTTTTTCTATCGTCTTTTTGATTTCATCATGAATATCTTCTACTTGATTATCAGAGGGCTTTACTTCTATGATGGGATCAAGGAGTCCAGTTGGGCGTATAATCTGTTCAGCTTTTAGTGCTGACATTTTTAGCTCATACTCTGAAGGTGTCGCTGATACAAAAAGATAATGCGGTGCTTTGTTGATATACTCTTCTAACTTTAAAGGACGATTATCAAGTGCTGATGGCAGACGAAAACCATACTCCACAAGTACCTCTTTTCTCGCTCTGTCCCCTGCATACATTCCACGGTACTGTGGCAGTGAAACATGAGACTCATCAACAATGACAAGATACTCTTTGTGATTTTGCTCAAAATAATCAAGCAGTGTAAAAGGAGCTTCACCAGGTTTTTTATTTGTCAAAAGTCTTGAGTAGTTCTCAATACCTTTACACATTCCTGTTGTCTGTAGCATCTCCAAATCAAACTCAACACGCTGTTTTAGTCTTTGATACTCAACCAATTTTCCCTCTTTTTCAAAATAGGCAAGTCGCTCATCAAGCTCTTCTTCTATACGTTTAATGGCCACAGACATCTTTTCCTGACTCACACTAAATTGTGAAGTGGCATAGATAGTCACACTTTTATGCTCTTGGAGTTTTTTATTATCAACCACATCGAAGGTATAAATTGCCTCTATCTCATCACCAAAAAATTCAACACGGATTGCTTCTTGTTCAAAATATGGTGGATAGATATCTATACTCTCTCCATTTACACGGATATGCCCACTATCAAAATAGGTGTCATTTCTTGAGTAGCCCATCTCAACCAAACGAAGTAGCAGTTTCTTTTGTGCTACCTCATCGCCAATAGCCAAAGCCTGCACCATATTTTGGTACTCCTCAGGGTCACCCAAACCATAGTTAGCTGATACAGAAGCAATAACAATAACATCATCATAAGAGAGTAGATTTGCAGTAGCAGAGAGGCGAAGACGCTCAAGTTCATCATTGATAGCAGAATCCTTCTCTATAAAAAGGTCTTGACGAGGAATATATGCTTCAGGCTGATAATAATCATAATATGAGACAAAATACTCAACATGGTTATGAGGAAAGAATTGACGAAACTCACTGTAGAGCTGAGCAGCAAGTGTTTTGTTATGCGTCATGATAATTGTTGGCATCTTAACACTCTCAATAACACGTGCCATCGTGTGTGTTTTACCACTTCCGGTTACACCTTCTAGTGTCTGGTAGCGATTCCCACTGCGTATCGAGTCTGAGAGTTTTTTTATGGCATTAGGTTGATCACCCGCTGGTTCATACGGCGATACTACTTTAAATTCTGGTTTCTTTTTCATTAACGCAATTATAGCTAAATGAAAGAAACAGCAGTTATGCTACCTTTTCACAGTAGCCTGATTACATGTATCCATCCTAATGCGATCACTGTAAAAGACTTCAAGCCACTCTAAGATATCTTCTTGCGTTAATTCAACAGCACCTTTTTTCTCTTTTACATTTTTAAAATAGCTTTTCGCTTCTTTTAAAAGGCTAATCTGTACTTTTATATCTAATCTACTCATCTGTAATCCTTTAGATTTTCATTATAGTTTTAGAGTTTAACTAATTACACCCTTGCAAAACTTTAAAAATTCAATATAACAATAATTCAAGTTTTTAAGCTTTTATAGCTTTGGCACAAACATATGCACTTGAAAATGCCCACTGAAAATTATATCCACCAAGTTCACCTGTAACATCCACCACTTCACCTATAAAATAGAGACCCGAAACTTTTTGAGACTCTAAGCTATTTTCATCAAGCTCGTTTGCTAAGACACCACCTCTGCTGACCTCTGCTTTAGTAAAACCAAAATTTCCAGCAGGAGAAAAGGTATAGTTATGTAGCGTTTGCAACAGCTCTTTTTCACTATTTGTTACTTTAAAGCACTCTTTATCTTCTAAACCTATAGCCTTTAAAAGTGCTTTTGCAAGTCGTTTTGGCAAAGGCATAACAGAGCTAATTAACTTTTTGCTCCTTTGTATTAAATCCAAAATATTATGATTTGGCAAAAAGTCTATACTTATTGCACCTTTTTTCCAATAAAGCGAGGCAGAGAGAATTGCCGGACCACTTATCCCCTTGTGTGCAAAAAGCATCTCCTCTTTGAGCGTTTTATTTGCCACCTTTACATGGACATAACAGCTCAATCCACTAAGCTCTTTCATCCAAAACTGCTCTTTTTGTAGAGTCAATCCAACAAGTGCCGGTGTAAACTCTTTCACACCAATACCAAAACTTTTTGCAATCTTGAGACCGATGTCACTTGCACCAAGCGCTTGAAAACTTTTTCCACCTGTTGCTACAACCACTTTTTTTGCCTCATAACTATTTTTGTCTGTCTCAATCACAAAGGACTCACCGGATCTTTTTACATGCAAAATAGTATTATTTAAAATAATTTCGCAATGTTTGACACTCTTTTTCAAAACATTAACAATATCATTAGCACTCTTTTTACAAAAATAGTACCGCCCTTTTCTCAACTCAAGCTCAACTCTATTTCTTTCTAAAAAATCAAGCAGATGCTCTTTTGAAAACTTTTTAAAAACAGAGGCTATAAGCCCTCCTTCACCATCAAAATTATCTATTTTTACACTGATATTTGTTATGTTGCATTTACCACCACCAGATATTTTCAGCTTTTTAGCAACATCGGCATTTGTATCAATAAGAACAACGCGCATTTTTTTTGATACATTAGCTGCACACATCAACCCACTTGCACCAGCTCCAAGAATAATGACATCTATTTTTTGCATACCGCAATTATACGCTATAATTGCACAAATAAAAGCAAAAAGAGGTGCCATGCCTAATAAACTCCACATCGTTTCACTCGGATGTACTAAAAACTTGGTTGATACCGAAGTGATGTTAGGAAAACTACAAAATTTTGAATTAACAGAAAACAATGAAGAAGCAGATGTTATCATAGTAAATACTTGCGGTTTTATTGATGCAGCAAAAGAGGAATCTCTCAATACTGTACTTTCACTCCATGATGCAAGAAAAGAGGACTCTCTTCTTGTGATGGCAGGATGTTTGAGCGAGCGATACCAAGAGGAACTAATGGAGCAGATTCCTGAGGTGGATATTTTCACAGGTGTTGGTGATTATGATAAAATAGATGAACTTTTGGTTGAGAAGAAGAGCCGATTTTCTGAAGAAGTTTTTCTTATAGATGGAGCAGAGCGTGTTGTAACGGGCTCAAGCTACCATGCCTACATCAAACTCTCAGAGGGGTGTAATCAGACATGTAGTTTTTGTGCCATACCCTCTTTTAAAGGAAAACTACGCTCACGCGATTTAGACTCCATAGCCAAAGAGGTCGAAGGACTTGTAAAGAAGGGGTATTGGGATTTCTCTTTTGTCTCGCAAGATTCAAGCTCTTATCTGCGTGATCAAAATGTAAAAGATGGACTCTCTCTTTTAATCCAAAGAATAGAGTTGATTGAGGGTGTCAAATCAGCAAGAATTCTCTATCTTTATCCATCCACAACAACTATGAAACTCCTGCAAAATATCGCTAAAAGCAAAATTTTTCACAACTATTTTGATATGCCAATCCAACACATACATGATGATATGCTTCGCATTATGAAGCGTGGTTTTGGCAAAGAAAAAACGATAGCGTTGTTAGAGTACATGCGAAGTCTGCCTGACTCTTTTGTTCGAACAAGCTTTATTGTTGGACATCCTCATGAAACAGAGGAGATGTTTCAAGAGATGTGCAGCTTTGCTACAAATTTCGGTTTTGATCGCATCAATGTTTTCTCCTACTCTGATGAAGAGACAACTTCTGCTTATGCGATGCAAGATAAAATCTCCGAAGAAGTAAAAGCGAAACGCGCACAGATTCTTGGCGATATAGCAGCACAATGCTTGCAAAAATCACTACGCAAAGAGGTAGGAAAAACACGTCACATTGTTATAGATGGTCCGAGTGATGAGCATGAATACCTCCTAAGTGCAAGAGAGCTTCTTTGGGCACCAGAGATTGATGGTGAAATCTATGTTAATGACAGAGTGATCGATGAAGATTTGGAGTTTGGGAAAATCTATCCTGCTACAATCACCGAACTTGTTGGCAATACCCTTACAGCAACTGTAGATAATGCTCAAAAGCAAGACTAAAAAAGAGTTACAGACAAGAAAAAATCTTCTAGCATTTTCTGCTGGAGGTGACTCTACTGCCCTGCTTTTTCTACTCTTAGCAAATAATATCCCTTTTGATATTGCTATTGTTGATTATGGAATCAGAGAACAGAGCAAAGAAGAGGTTGCCTATGCAAAAACACTTGCAAAAGAGTATGGCTTTCGATGCAATGTACATAAAGCAGAAAAAATTAGCAGTAATTTTGAGGCAAATGCCAGAAAAATTCGCTATGATTTTTTTGAATCCTTAGTGCAAAAATACCATTACGATACGCTACTGACTGCTCATCATCTCGGAGATAGATTTGAGTGGATGCTTATGCAGTTTTGCAAAGGTGCTGGATGCGTGGAGCTTGCGGGTATGCGTGAAAAAACAGAGCGCAATGGCTACATGCTCTATAGACCTCTTTTACATGTAGATAAACAAGAGCTTCTTACGTATCTGCACAAAAATAGCATTACATACTTTGAAGATGAAAGTAATCTAGATGAAAAGTATAGACGTAACACTTTTCGACAACAACATGCAAAACCTCTCCTTGAAAAATATCTCCATGGCATCAAAAAAAGTTTTGCCTATATTGATGCAGATGTTAGCTCTCTTATACAAGAGACTCCCTTAGAAAATATAAACAGTCTCATCTACTTCAAAAAAACAGCGACACGCAGAAGTGACATCTATCTCATAGACAGATATTTTAAATCACAAAACCATCTTATCACTGCGCATGAAAGAGAGCTACTCAAGGAAAATCCCACTGTTGTTATCGGAAGAAAATATGTTGTAACGACGATGGCAGGGTATATCTTTATAGCACCCTACATAGAAGCAAAAAATATGAAAAAGAGCTTTAAAGAGCAGATGCGGCTTTTCCATGTAGAGCCAAAACTACGCGGTTATTTGGACAAAGACCCTGAAGCAGTAGCATTTTTATCTTCTTTATTAGCATAAACATTCATGCGAAATGATGACTTTATCATCTCACCATCTCGTTGAAAATCTATCGGAAAGTTAACACCTATTATCCAGTCACTTTTATTGAGTGCATCTAAAAAATCATAAAAATTTGTAGGTGAACTTATTTGAGATGTTGTATTTACTTCATATACAGTAAAACTATCCTCATCTTTTGCACGTGCTACTTTCGTTACATGTAAAGATGAAAAAAAGTTCTTATGCTGTTTTTCAAATCTATCTGGATGAAATGGTGTATCAAAAGCCCTAATAATATGTCTATTTTTACTTTGAAGATCTTTTAGTTTGGCAAGGATCTCATCATAAAATTTTTGATATTTTCGTAATTCAAGATTTTCTTTACGCAATTCTAGTCTTGCTTGTCTATACTCTTTTCCCTTAGGGATTAGAAAGCCAAATGAAAAAACTAAAACAAATACAAACAAAAAGACAGAGAGTAGTAAAATATATAAATAGTGACGAGAAATCTTAATCTTCACTCGCTAACTCCTCTATCTGTGATTCATCCATATAGTTTGTAGAAACAAACATCAGCCAGCCATTTTTTGCAGGATAAAAACTACTGTAAGTTTTATGAAAAATGGAACGTAGTGGTGCTTGGAGCATAAAATTATATACATCTTTGTTTGGTGTAATGCCATAAAGGATTAGACCATTTTTTAAAAGTTGTGCTCGGGACAAGGTGATACGCTGAGGAACCAAGTCAAACAAATTTGCTATAGAATCTTTTAACACCATATTTTTTGTAAATATTTTTTCAGCCAAAGCTTTTTGCTTTTGAATAAAGTTTATTTGATCCTGCATGTTTTCTATATCTGTTTTAAGCTCTTTTGTATGCTCTCTAATCTGTTTTTTATCTTTTTCAAATCTATACTCTTTAAATAGCAAAAAGAGATATGTACTAAAAAGTATGATAAGTGTAATAAAGAAAAAAGTAAATACGATTTGCAATTCAGGGGTAAAAGGTGTCTTTTTTCTCGGTTTTATATAACTATACTTCATAAACCAAGCTCCATTTTTGCAAGTTCGCTTACTTCTTCTGCAAGATCAGCCTGTCTTACATATACATTAAAAAACATCTCCTCTTCAAGATACTTTTTCAAATCACTTGTCACCCCTGCACCATCTGCTATATAGACATTCTCTATAAATCGGCTCTCATATTTATCATCTTTATAATAGTGCGAAATAGCAGTTTGGATCAGTGTAAACCTTTGGTAATCCTCATTGAAGGACTCCTCTTCATCATTTTCAGGCAAAGAGACATCACTCTCAACAAGCTCTTCTTCAATATCTTTATTTTCAGAAAACTCATCAATATCTTCAATTGAATCCAAATCTTCAATTGAATCCAAATCTTCAATCTCTTCAA
>DQUE01000056.1 GCA_015662405.1 Sulfurimonas autotrophica
AAAATTAAATATGGACTACCTTCAAATATGAAAATAGATACAAAAAGAATTTATAATTTAATGGGAGTTAAGAGGAAAAGCACACCTTACATCATAGAAAAATTCTAAAATTAATCAAATGTAGTGCCCCCGTTTTTAACAAAAGCCCTATATCTTGGGGTTTTTGTTAAAAAAATGACGAAGTCGGGTGGTTGGAATAAGAAATAATTTTAGATTGGTATTGACAAATGGGGACATTATAACTTATGACCTCATCAGTTTGAAATCCCTTCTCGGCATCTGAATTAAAAGCTTTGAGTATCTGTTGTTCACTAGATGTATGCCAATTTTTATGCATATCCAAACCTCTTTTTAACACTGTTACAAAAACACTTGTTTACCTAAGCCATGCAACGATTTTATCGAAAAATTTAGTAAATTTAAGAGCTAAAAGAAAGTGAAAAGAGTTGTAGTAATATAAAAAATATTTAAATATTCTCGTACTTTTCATGAGTAAAATAACTATTTTATCATAAAAGATCAGTATGTCCCCTGCAGAAATAGGCTGTATATTTTGAAAAATTTTGACTCTGCTACTCAAAAAAGCTATTCCAAAACTAATTAACAAAGGATATACAAAGTCTAGTACATTAAGTTCTTGCATCACTTTTGATGAAAAGTCAAAAAGAAATGCTAAGCTAAGAATGACAACAAGGAGTAGTGTCCATGGCCACAGTAATGAAAAACTTGCAGTAACACCAAATGGAGATGAAGTAGGTCGTACCAAATAGAGCAAACGTATCATAAGGAG
This sequence comes from Sulfurimonas autotrophica, assembly GCA_015662405.1. GTDB lineage: Bacteria > Campylobacterota > Campylobacteria > Campylobacterales > Sulfurimonadaceae > Sulfurimonas > Sulfurimonas autotrophica_A. The sequence continues at coordinate 791 of DQUE01000056.1, forward strand.
GGTTGTATTTATTGCTCCGATAACAAGAAGTGTTGCAACTATTCCACTCCAGGGTGCCATCAAATAAATCGTATAACTTTTTACCATATACTTTGCCACCATGCCACTACTGTAGGGTGCTGCTGCTAAAGCAAAAGCAGGTATAAAAAGTCCAAACCAAATAGCATACCTTTGCAGTTTATTTGTAGAACCAAGCATACCTACACCTAAAAAAAGAGCTCCTTTACTCAAACCATGATGTAGCGTAAAAAAAGTAATTCCTGCTACAATTATATTCCAATGTTGAGGCAGATAAAATCCAAAACCTATAAGCATTGTCATAATTCCCATTTGACTAATACTTGAATAGGCTAAAAGTGTCTTGGGATTACGTTGTGTTAAACCTATAATAACTCCATAGAATTGGGCAAAAAGACCTAAAAGTATAATACCTATCGCCCAGTGAAGAGAAAAATATTCTCCAAGTGGAAAGAAGCGTAACCATCCAAGCAGTCCAGCCTTTATCATAGCACCGGAAAGAACAGCACTTGCGGGAGTAGGTGCTACGGGATGAGCAAGCGGTAGCCATACATGTAAGCCAAGAATACCAGCTTTTATACCAAAAGCTATAAAAAGTAAAAAGAGTATCAAATCTTTGTTTGGACTCTCTATAAACCCTACTCTTATTGCTTCAAAAGATATTGCATTAGTTGCATGCGAAAGTAATAAAAATGCAATAAACAGCATCACTTCTCCAAGAACGACTAAAACAATGTAAACAAATCCTGCATGAAAGGCTTCTTTACCTCCTTTAAAAACAATAAGACCATAAGATGTAAAACTCATCAAAGTGAAAAAAAAATAAAAGCTGAAAATATCCTGCGATGCAATCAGTCCAAAATTTCCCACCATTGCCAGTAGAAAAAAACGGTAAAAATAGACCCGTTGCTTTTGCTGTAAAAAATATGCTTTAGTATAGATACCTGCAACCAGCCACAGCAAGGCACTCCCTAGTAAAAAAAGCGCTCCCGTTGTATCAAGCCCAACTCTTATCCCAAGCAATAGCCATGGAACATCCCAATACAGTATATTTGGTGATACAAACATAGCCGCAAAAAGTGCAGGAAGAGCTGCCCATGCAGAAAGTGGTAAAACAATGTTACGAATACTTTTTACAGACAACATGAGACTAAGAAGCAAAGGAGAGAGTAAACCTAACAAGAGAAAACTATCTATAAATTTTTCATACATAATCAATAAAACTCCCGCTCTATAATAAGCTGAACCCAAGATAAAGGGCTCCACGGAGTTGCCACAAAAAGACCAAAAATAAGAGAAAAAAAGGCAGTGATGAGCGGTGGCAACAAGAGGCTTAGCTTTGTTTCTGTTTTTGAAAAAATCTGCTCATCAGGCCATGATTGAGGAGGAGATAAAAACCATGCCCTGTAAAGTATAGGCAAGAAATAAGCTGCATTTAAAAGACTACTTCCAGCAAGAATAAATAGTACCCATTCCTCTCCAGAATCTAAAGCGCCAAATCCTAGATACCATTTAGTGATAAATCCCGCAATAGGTGGAATACCAATCATACCTAATGCCCCAATGCTAAAAGCAACCATCGTCAATGGCATTCGTTTTCCTATACCGTTCATTTGACTGATATAGTGTACCCCAAGCGTTTCTGCAAAATTTCCCGCTCCCATAAAAAGTGTAATTTTCATAACTCCCTGATGTACTAAATGCACAATACCCCCCATTGCAGCAACAGGACCTGCAATAGCAACACCAAGAATAATATAAGAGACTTGACTGACAGTAGAAAATGCAAGTCTTCGCTTGAGGTTATCCTGAAAAAGTGCACGAAGTGAACCATAAATGATAGTTATAGAGGCTATAACAGCAAGTGGTGTCATAAGATGAAGTAAAGTTACTATTTCAATACCATAGACCTCATAAACAACACGGATAATACCAAATGCTCCAGCTTTGACAACTGCTACTGCATGCAAAAGTGCACTGACAGGTGCAGGTGCCACCATAGCAAGAGGCAACCATCCATGGAGAGGAAAAAGTGCTGCTTTAACACCAAAGCCTGCAATGAAAAGAGTAAAAATCATCATACTTGCAAAATGATGCTCCTGCACTATTGTATAAACAAAGCCTTTGGGAGTAAACTCCAATGTTTCGGTTAGTACGTAAAGCCAAACAACCCCAAGAAGCAATAAAGCACCCCCAGCAATAGTATAAAAAAGATATTTATTCCCAGCAATACGTGACTCTTCTGTACCTCTATGAATAATAAGCGGATACGCACTCAAAGTCAGTATTTCATAAAAAATCAAAAAAGTGATAAGGTTGGCAGATAAAGCAACACCAATAGTCGCTGTAATACAAAGGCTGAAAAAACCAAAAAAACGACTACTATGAGCAGAACCCTCTAAATAACCAATAGCATAAATAGTGGTAATAAACCATAAAATACTTGAGAGTCCTGTAAAAAATAGTGCGAGTGCTCCTGCTTTTAAACTAAAATCAAGATTTGGCAAAAGAGGTAAACGAAATAAATACTCTTGATTATGATAAACACCGATAAACATCCATAAAACAAAAAAAAGAGTCATAAATATTCCAAAAAGATTTAAAAATGTACGAAGAGTATGCCTCTTTTGAGGAAGTCTAAAGATAATAAGTGCCGGTACAAAAGAGCTGAGTATTACAAAAAGTGGTATATATGTGTTCACGTTCATGGTTGTACTCTTATGATGAAAAAAGGATTTCCGATCTCCATCAATGAAAATAGAGGTGTTGCAAAAAAACCTAATGCGATGGCCATTATGGCAAGAGATAAAGGTATAAGTTCCATAGAGAGAGAAATATTTTTTGTCTCTTGTGAAAAAGCAGTTTTTGTAAAGGTAAATCCTAAAACTTTAAAAACATACCCAGTAGCCAATAATCCTCCTAGAAGAATGGTGCAAGTGATAACCCAGTTACTTTTTGTAATCGAAGCCTCAAGCAAAAACCATTTGCCTATAAAACCTCCGCTTAAGGGTAAGCCAATGATACTCACTCCTGCCAAAGCAAAAGCAGTCGTACTCAAAGGAAGCCTTTGAGCTATACGATCCAAATCGATAATACGGTCATGCCCATGAAAGTGAAGCAAATTCCCTGCTACCAAAAACATGGCACTTTTTGCCAAGGCATGTGAAAGTATTAGATAAACAAGTGCACTCCATGCTATAGAAATCCCTCCCAAGGCTAAAGAAAAGGCGATAAAAAGATAACCAACCTGTGCAACTGTAGAATACGCTATAAGCATTTTTAAACGCGTTTGCACCAGCGCTTTTATAGACCCCCATATAACTGCTAAAGAACCAAAAAAAGCAAATAAAACCTCAAAATAAAGATCAGCACCCAAAGGAATAAAAAGAGAGCTCCATAAACGCAGTTGTATGTATAAAGAGGCTTTAATAATAACTGCTGAAAGGATAGCACTTATGGGAGCAGGTGCACTAGAGTGTGCAAGTGGAAGCCAAAAATGAAAAGGAAAAAGCGCACTCTTCAGCAGTAAGCCAATGCTCATCAAGCCCAAAGCTGCCCATGCAACAGGAATAGATTCTATTTTTTTCGAAAGTATCACAATGTCAACGCTGCCAAAACCATGATAAAGCAGAGCAACACCCAAAAGATAAAACAATGAGCCTAAAAGTGTTATTAACAAATATCGCATTGCCCCGGTAAGTGCCTCTTTTGTATCACTCAAGGCAGTCAAAGCAACAGAAGATAATCCAATAAGTTCTAATGTCACATAAAAATTAAAGATGTCCTGTGAAAGAAAAAGAGCATTAAGACCTGCTATCATAAATAACCAAATTGTCCAAAACCAAAGTGACTGTTTACATATAAAATATTTTTTTGCATAGATACTAAGTGATAATCCCATCACAGAAGTTAACCCAAGCATAACAAGACTTAGTCCATCTACATAAAGATTTATTCCCAAAGGTGCATCCCAACCACCAATGAAATGATAATAGCTACCTTTGTCTAATAATTGTAATCCAAGGCCAAAAACAAAAAAGAGTGTCAAAACAAATGTACCCAACCCAATAACTTTATTAAATTTTGGAATAATAAAAGAGAGTATACCCCCGAAAAAAGGTAGTAGGATTAAAAAAACTTCTATCATTCTTGATCCAAATTACAAAGTTCTGCTTTAGCAGATTTTCGTGCAATTTTTATCATCAAACCCAAGGCTAACGCTGTTGCAGATATAGCAACGACTATACCTGTAATGACCATGGCAGAGGGTACAGGATCTGTCAATACTCCTGTTACACTGCGCATGGAAAGAGAGACGAACAAAAGAAAAACACCACTTCCCATGATATTTATTGCAAGTAATTTTCTTAAAAGATGTTTTTGCATAATCAGCGCATAGAGACCTATACTAAAAAGTCCAATACCAACAATAGCATATACAAAGAGTGTACTCATTTCTTTTCCTTTTGCTGTGAAAAAATAGCAACAAAGAGATTGAAAAGTGTTATTCCTATAGAAACAGTAGCAGCAGCTTCAAGGATAAAAATAAAATACGAAGCCTCTTTGACAGGCAATAGCAGTAGTTCTTTTGACATATAAAGCGTAAGTATTGCAATGAATAAAAAAACAATAAGACTCAGCGATAGAAGTAATCGAACAAAAGTATGCTGAGGAAATAAAGAAAATTTCCAACCACTTAAAAACATTAAAATTGCACTTGCGCTTACCATAGATCCAGCTTGAAAAGCACCTCCTGAAGCATGTGCCCCTACCCACAAAAGATAAACACTCAACAGAAGCAGAAATGGAACTAAAATTCCTCCGAGCCTTTGTAATACTGAACTTTGTAAACGAAGGTTTGCTTCTTTTTTTATATAACTTAACGAATAAACACCTATAAGAGCAACAAATAAAACAGCCATTTCAAGTAAAGTATCATATGCACGAAAGTTCATCAGTACTGCTGTTACAGGATTAGAAACACCGCTCTTGCCCATTTCTGTGTATACTGCTTGACTAAGACCTTGTGCCTGCTGAGGCAAAGACAAAATAGCATAACTCACACCTATAAAAAGAAGAGAAACTACTATGACAACAAAAAAACGAGTCATTGTTTCTTTTCCTCATCTAGTTTATTGTTTATTTTGTTTAATTGCATAAAAGTACTTAAAAGAAGTGCACCTGTAAGCCCTGCACCAATAACCACCTCTGCCATGGCTACATCATACGCACCTAGTCGTCCCCATGTAACAGAAAGCAATAAACCAAACACAATAAAAAAGACAATAGCCTGAAACAACTCTTTACATGTAAGTGTTTTATAAGCAAGAAATAATAATGAGCCTGAGAGTAAAAGATCAAAAAGTAGTTCTGCTATTATTAGCGTTTCCATATATCAATTCCATTGTAAAAAGCATTTTTTGCTATAAAGTGGGAAACCCCCGCTCCTGCTAAAAAAATTAAAATCCAGATAAAAAGAAGTTTTGCTACAACAAACCATGAATCTGCCTGTAAGCAGAGTGCTATTACAATAAAACCTACTCCAATATTGTCTGCTTTTGTTAAAGCATGTAGGCGGGTATATACATCTGGTAATCGTAAAAGACCTACTGTGCCCGCTAAAAAGAAAATTGCCCCTAAGCAAAGAAAAAGTATAGAAATAGTATCAATCATCACTATGCCTATTTTCTCTCTTTTTCGCACTGCTTTGAACAAAAGCTATTGCGGCAACTGCCGCGAGTGAAGCAAAAAGAAGTGCCACATCACGAAGAACAGCATATCCACTCATTTGTGCAAATAAAAGCAGTATAACAACGGTAATAGTACCAAACAGTTGCGATGTTAAAATTCTATCTTCATTTGTTGGTCCATACATAAGTCGCCATATTCCTGCAACAAGATTAAAAAACAAAAATAAAATAAGCACTATATAAACACTATTCATTACATGTAACCTATAGTGATATAGGGGTTTTAAAGCCTGGAGGCTTAATTGCAATGACAGAACAGTCTATTTGACTCAGTATCTCTTCTGCTGTGTTTCCCATAATAACTCCAGCTAAACCTGTTTTTGCGACTGTCCCCATAACAATTACATCAATTTGTAATTTTTTAATGTACTGCAGGATAATTTTACTTGGTAGACCTCTTACTAGATGTATATCGGGTTCCAAAAACTCCAACATTTCACCAGCTTGGGTGTGGGCAACATCTTCTAAAAGTGCTTTTAATTTTACATTGTGTAAATTCTGTATATTTTCTACATATTCAATAACCTCAGAATCTGGCATTTTTATAAAGGCACCTTGCATAAGAGCAGTTTCTGGTGCATCCCATACATGTAAAATATGCAACTTGGCCAATTCGCTTACAGCAAGAGAACTCGCCATTTGTAAAATTTGGTGATTCAGTTTTTCTTCCACTTCTGCATCTTCTTTTTCTGTAAGTGTGTCTATATTTACATCAACTGCCGCCATAATATTGTCAAAGGATCGTGGACTGTCTGGTTTTATAAACCAAATGGGGCATGGACACTTTCGTAAAAGATGCATATCGTTACTACCAAAGAGTCTATCTAACCAATCCTTATTTTCTGGCATTTTCATAAGCAGGTCATAGTTATTTTCTAAAACATTATAAATTACTTCATAGTAAAGAGTACCAAAAAATATTTTAATTTCAATCTCTAATTGATTTGCAAAAGGTTTTATTAATTTCTCAAGTTCTTTTTTCTTTTCATTTTCTAAAAGAGTTTCTATATTAACATCCAAAAAATTTTTAAAAATATTGAAACTTACTTTTGCGTTTTCAATAACAGTTGCAATTGTAAGTTTTGCTTGATTATTTATTGCTAATTTCACTGCACAATCTAAAATATTTTGACTCTCTTGTGTGTCTTGAATGATACATAGTATATTTTTAAACCTTTTCATATGCAGTCCTTTTTTCTTGTGCTTTGTTATTAAATATAGAGTGAATATACTTTTCAATTAATGCAACTTCTTTTGCTATATTTTTTTCAACATCTAAAACATGAATAAGCAGTAGATTATTTTCAAGATTTACTGAAAGTGTTCCAGGAAGAAGATTTAAGACATTGACTATCATCTCTTGCGCTACTCCTTTTGGTATATATAAATGGTATTGAAGTAAACCAGGATTGATGGCAAGAGAGGGAGAAAACACCCGCCGCATTACATCAATTCCTCCTGCAAATGCATGAAACAAATAAAATAGAATGAATTTCATAAATGCCGTAAAACTCCAAGAAACTGGAGGATTCAGAGTCATACTAATAAAAGCAATAAAAATAACAGAGGGAATCCCAATCCATAATGATGCTATATTCGCTTCTGTAAGAACTAACCAAATAATAAAAAATAAAAGTAACCTCTTAAAAAAGAAATAAAAAAAATGGCTTCCAATTTGAATATTTTTCATGCTTTTATCACCTTATCAATATTATACACTTTTTTTCTATTATTATATCTTATTGTTTCCTAT
>DQUE01000109.1 GCA_015662405.1 Sulfurimonas autotrophica
CATCGTCTAAATACTATTGAAAGTGCAGATAAAATTATTGTGCTAAAAGAGGGAAAAATTGAGTGTATCGGTACAAACAGCGAACTGCTAAAAAATTGTGAAGAGTTTAAACATCTTCACGGGCAGCAGGTGATCAAACCTTCTTAACAGAGATTCTTACCAACGTTCCCTTTTGAACTTCACTCTCAAAAGAGATATCAAACCCATGAATATCCAAGATCATTTTTACGATAGAAAGCCCCAATCCCGCTCCTCCGCTAGAGCGTGATCTTGATTTATTGACCCTGTAAAATCTATTAAAAATGTGTTTTAAATCCTCTTTTGCGATACCAATACCTTGGTCTTGGATAGCAATTATAAATCCATCATCACGTTCTTCAATCCACATTTTTATCTTTGTATTTTCAGGGCTATAAACAATTGCATTTTTAAGAAGATTGAAACATGCTATCTTTAAAAGTGTACCATTTCCTTCTACTGTGAGAGGTACGAGATGGTTTATTTCTATTTTGATTGATTTTTTAAAAGAACAGATTTCTAGCTCTTTTGCACAATCTGTAATAATTTCATCTAGATAAACCTCCTCAAAAGTTGACTTTATCTCTAATTTATCTGTTTTTGCCAAAAAGAGAAGACCATCGATCAAATGTTGAATTTTTACAATCTCAGATAAAATATTTTCTAAAATATTTTGATACTCTGCTTCACTTCTTGATTTTCTAAGTCCTACTTCTATCTCTCCACGCATGACAGTAAGTGGCGTTTTAAGCTCATGAGATGCATCACTGCTAAATTGGGAAATTTTACTAAATGACTCTTTATGACGAGAAAGAAGTTCGTTAAAAGTATCCACTAGCTCTTTAATTTCATTAGGTATGTTTTTGGCACTAACCCTTTTAGTGTAATCATACGATTCAATTTCATTGACCGAACTAACTACATTATGTACGGGTAAAAGAGTTCTGGATATCAAAAAGTATGTGCCAAATATTGAAAATAGAAAAATAACAGAATTAACACCAAAAAGTATCAAGATAGTATGACGCAAGCTCTCATCTTTAAATGATATTTCTGCTGCAGTTTGAACAATCAATAGTGTTCTCTTATCTATCTTAACAAACTGTGTCGCTACTCTATGGTTATTATATGTTTGGTAAATTATCTCATCTTCATCTAAATTTTCCATAAAATTAAAATCACCAAAAGTTAAACCTTTAGCCTTAGAAGATCTGGCAATGACCTGTTGCATTTTTGTACTAAGATCATAACTCAATACTTGTACATATAGTGCACCCATTCTAAATTTTTCCTGAAGCTCCTCCATATCTTCAAAAATATCTTTGCTATCATTGTTTTCTAAATTTTCCTCTGCATCATTAATCATATCACTGGTAACAACATGCAAAGAACCGTCAAGATTTGATATTCTATTGGTGTATGCATTTTCATATATCAGATAACTTGTCCCCAAAAGTATAATGGCGATTACAATTGCAAAATATAGGGTTAATCTTAATCTTATGCTCTTAAGCATAGGGATCAACTCCTAACATATACCCTGCACCTCTTACAGTATGGATAAGTTTTTTATCAAAAGTTTTGTCTATTTTATTTCTAAGCCTATAGATGTAGACATTGATGATATTACTCATGCTATTGCTGTCCATGTCACTTAAATTATCATTGATTATAGTTTCACTCAGTACTTTTTTATGATTTCTTGCCAAAAACTCAAGCAGAGCATACTCTTTGGCAGTAAGAGAAATTAATTTACCGCCTCTTGATACTCTTCTTTGATTGGTGTCTATCTCTAGATCTTCTATCATGATAATGTTGGTAATACCATTTTGTTTTCTTAGCTGCACTTTGATGCGGGCAAGCAACTCTTCAAAAGAGAAAGGCTTTGTAAGATAATCATCCGCTCCATAACTTAACCCTGTCACTTTATCTGCGATACTATCTCTTGCTGTTAACATGATGATTGGTGTTTTAACTAACTTTTCACGAAGTACCTTACACACTTCAAAACCATCAATACCAGGCAATAAAACATCCAATACAATAAGGTCATATTGGTTTACCTGCCCAAGATAGACAGCTTCAAAACCATCTATCGTATGATCAATCCTATAAGACTCCTCCTTGAGCCCTTTTTGTAAAAAATTTGCTATTTTCTCATCATCTTCTACTATTAAAATTCTCATTTTATCTACCCCACACTTGCCATATTTCATGATAGCTAAATTTTTACTAAATATTATGAACTAGATATGAATATTATATGAATTTCTGTTCATCTAATATTCATATCTAGTTCATCGGATTTTTTTATCATTTCTTTAATAATAAAATCTTTAAGGGAAAACATGTCTATCAAAATAAGCATAATAATACCATTTCATAACGAATCCAAAAATATAACCCCACTAATCACAAAAATAGATGATGTCATGAAAAAAATGTCAGTTACCTACGAAATTATAGCTGTAGATGATGCAAGCAACGATGATAGTTATGATATTTTACAAAACTTAAGTGAAAAATTTATACGTCTTCGCATACTTCATCATAAAAACAATTGTGGTCAGAGCACAGCAGTAGTGACAGGCGTGCGTCATTCTTATGGGGAGATGATAGCAACACTTGATGGTGATGGACAAAATGATCCCTCAGATATCCCAAATCTATACAGCGTATTACAACAGACAAAAAATCAAAACCTCAAAATGATAGCAGGGTATCGTAAAAATCGAAAAGATACAATTTTTAAAAGATGGGGTTCAAAATTTGCAAACTTTGTGCGAAGTAGCCTCCTCAAAGATGCAACTCCCGATACAGGTTGTGGTTTAAAACTTTTTTATAGAGAGAGCTTTTTAAACTTACCCTATTTTAACCACATGCACCGTTTTTTACCTGCTCTTATTCAGCGTGAAGGCGGTGATGTTGTATCGGTAGAAGTGAAACATTTTCCACGCCTACATGGGTCTTCTCATTACAATAATCTACAAAGACTCTGGGTTGGTATCATTGATATGATAGGAGTGATATGGCTTATTAAAAGATCTTACAAACCACAAATCTTAGAATATAAAAAAGGAAAATCATGAGTGAAGAGGTAACATGGTTAATTATCGGTTTTTTAGGACAGTTCTTTTTCTCAATGCGTTTTATCATCCAATGGATTATAAGTGAAAAAGAGAAAAAAAGTGTCATCCCTATGGCTTTTTGGTATTTTAGTCTTTTGGGAGGCACAACTCTGTTAGCCTATGCGACATATAGAGGAGATCCTGTTTTTATCCTTGGACAATCATTGGGGATATTTATCTATGCAAGAAATATCTATCTAATTTACCATGAAAAACCGAGAACAAATAGTGTTTAAAAATCTTTTTATCCCCTTTTTTATTTTAATCATATCAACCCTCATCGGAATCTATTTTCGACCGTTTTTAATTATAGATGAGACCAGATACATCAGCGTTGCATGGGAGATGTGGGACAAAAACTCATTTTTAGTACCGCTGTTAAATGGTGAACCATATCATCATAA
>DQUE01000175.1 GCA_015662405.1 Sulfurimonas autotrophica
AGTTATAATTGCATCATCAGAAAATCCATTTACATATATATAAGTTTATTTATAAGAGTAATGGTACAAAGTAAACCCCCTAAAGGATCCCAATGAACAAGCACTTAAAGCAATTAGTCGACCTTTCAATTATAGATAAAGAGATAGACGCATTTGAGCCACAAATTGAAGAAGCAAATGCAAATTATGAAGCAGCTCTTGCAAAAACGAAGAGTATTGCGTCAGATATTGAAAATTTAAGTAACGAAATTAAAGAAGAAGAAGTAAAAAAAGCAAAAAATGAACTTCATCTCTCTGAGCTTTCACAAAAACTTGAAGCAAATGCAAAAAAAAGTTCTGAAGTAAAGACAGAACGTGAAATGAAATCTTTGCAACTTGAAGAAGAGATAGCCAAAGAACAAGTCACATTTGCAAATGAAGAGATCCAAAGACTTGATAAAATCATTGAAGCAAAGAGAGAACAAATTGAAGCAGCGAAAAAAACTTTAGAAGAATTAACAGCAAGCTTAGAGAGCGTTAAGGCCGATGTTGATATAAAATTAGAAAAAATAAACAAAGAGAGACAAGAAGTTTTCAAACGCAAAGAGGCTCTTTTGGCAGATATTAATCAAAAAGGTCTTGCATTTTATCAAAAAATTCGTCGTTGGGCTAAAAACACAACAGTAGTGCCTGTGGAAGATCAAGCATGTATGGGATGTCATATGCTCATTGGTGATAAAGTATATTCAGATGTAATTAAGGGTGAAGATATCACAACATGTCCTCATTGTGGACGTATTCTTTATGTGAAAGTTAACGAAGAGTAGGCTTGAAGCCATTTTTTCTTTTTTACTATTTTTTCAGTGCGGTGCTTTTTGTTATAGCACTGCCACTATTAATTGTACTCTCTTTAAAGCAAAAATATAAAGAGTCTATTCCTGCTCGTTTTTTTCTTTTTAACAATCCTAAGTTCGATGTTACAAATGCGATTTGGTTTCATGTATGCTCTTTAGGTGAAGCAAGAGCTTTAGACCCTCTTTTGCAAAAACTTCATAATGAAGAGGTTGTTATTACAACAATTACACAGACTGGGTACAATATGGCAAAAAAGTATAATGCTCAGGTTCGCTATCTTCCTTATGAAATATATCTGCCTTTTTGGATAGAACCGCAAAAAAAGCTTATCGTTCTAGAGGCAGAGTTTTGGTACATGCTTTTTACTGTAGCACGCTCACGCGGGGCAGAGGTAATTTTACTCAATGCTAGAATTTCAGATAAAAGTGTCAAAAAATATATGAAGTTTGCTTGGTTTTATAAAAGACTTTTGCAAAATGTAGCTATGATTTATGCACAAAGTGAAGTTGATAAAAATAGATTTTTAGCACTTGGTGCGAAAAATATTGAAGTTATCGGCAATATAAAATTAGCAGGTGAAGTGCAAAAAACTAAAGAGTATAAAAAGCCAGATGGCGAAGTTATTGTAGCCGGTAGTACGCATTTGGGTGAAGAAAAAAGCATATTGGATGCTTTTTTTGCTTATAAAAATCACAAAAATGCAAAGCTTATCATAGTTCCGCGCCATCCAGAACGTTTTGATGAGGTGTACAATCTGATGAATTTGTATGCAAAGCAATACAATGCAACACTCTCTCGTTTTTCAGAGGTGAAAAATTTTGCAAGTGATATGATCTTGGTTGATATGATGGGGGAGCTAAATAATATTTATGCAATTAGTGATATAGCTATTCTTGGTGGTGCATTTAATAGTGATGTAGGTGGGCACAATCCACTCGAACCGGCACACTTTGGCTGTAAAATAATTACAGGAAAGCATTTCTTTCATCAAAAGGAGCTTTTTAGGTATGTACACCATGTGCAGTATGTTGAGCCAAAAGAGATAGCTAGTGCTTTGGAGAAGGCCAAAGAGCTTCCACCCTCAATGGTTACAGAGAAAATAAACTTAGAGCCTGTGGTTCAAAAAATTTTAGAAAATTAAAAGGAGTCAGATACAATGGCGACAGAAAAAGCATATAAATTATTAGCAATACAAGAAGGAATTTCTAATTCAAACGCAAAATCTTTGATAGATAGGGGACTTGTTTATGTTGGCAATAAAAAAGTCATGATAGCTCGTGGTGAAATAGATGAGCGAACTCTTTTTCGCGTACAAAAAGTAGAACGGGCTCAACCTATTTTTGAAAATGATGACATTGTTGTTGTTGATAAGCCAGCCTATGTAAACTCGGATGAGATTGAACGCCAGTTTAAGCCGGCAGTTTTACTCCATAGGCTAGACCGTGAAACAAGCGGAGTTTTAATGCTTGTAAAAAATGAAGCGTTTCGTCAGCGTGCCATTAAAGCGTTTCGTGATGATAAAGTTTATAAAGAGTATATCGCATGGGTTGAGGGAATAATGACAGAACCTATTGAGGTAGATAAAGCAATTGTAACACAGAAAAAAAATAATAAAGCTTACTCAAATGTATCCCCTAAGGGAAAGCCGGCACGAACAGAATTTTTTCCTGATATTGTGAGTGCGAAAAAGACAAAAGTGAAGTGTGTCATCCACAATGGCCGTACACATCAAATCAGGGTGCATGCACGCTACATCGATCATCCGATAATCGGTGATGAACAGTATGGTGGACGTCGTGCAAAGCGTGTGATGTTACATGCACATAAAGTAAGATTGCTTGGCATGGAGTTCATAGCTAAGGAGCCTAAGAGCTTTGCGACATTTGAATAATTAAGAAAAACTTAGTTACAATTTCAAAAAAATTATACAGAAAATAAAAGAGGTGTTTACATGTTCGGTACTTTAACGGATTCATTTACAAGTGCAATAAAAAAGATTCGTTTTCACGATGATGATAAGGCACTCTCAAAAGCACTTCAAGAACTAAAGAAGAATCTTTTAAAAGCAGATGTGCATCATAAAGTTGTCAAAGAACTGATTCAAAAGGTGCAACTGCGTACAAAAGAGAAGGGAATAGGCAAAGATCAGTTTCTTGAAGCTTTGCGTGAAACACTCAATGAGCTGTTAGATGTTGGTGGTAATCGAGGTTTTGTTTTCGCTCCAAACCCTCCGACTGTTATTTTAATGACAGGCTTACAAGGATCTGGTAAAACAACTACAACAGGGAAACTTGCAAATTATCTAAAGAACAAGGGGAAAAAAGTACTGATTGTTGCAGCCGATCTGCAGCGTCTTGCTGCTGTTGAGCAGCTACGTCAAATTACGACGCAAATAGAAGTAGAACTTTATGAGGATGAAGCGACAAAAAGTCCGGTTAATGTTGTGGAAGCTGCACTTAAATATGCTGATTCTAAAATTTTTGATGTGGTACTAATAGATACCGCCGGTCGCTTGGCTATAGACGAAGAGCTGATGGATGAGTTGCAAAATGTAAAAAAAGCGGCAAATCCAGATGAAATATTTTATGTGGCTGATTCTTTAACAGGTCAGGATGCAGTCAGAACTGCTACAACTTTTAAAGAAAAAATCGGTATTGATGGAGTTATCCTCTCAAAATATGATGGTGATGCAAAAGGCGGTGTTGCTTTAGGACTCTCTGCTCAGGTGCAGGTACCACTTCGCTTTATCGGTATGGGCGAAAAGATGGAAGATTTGGAAGTTTTTTTACCTGAACGCGTTGTGAACCGTTTGATGGGTTTTGGAGATGTTGAAGGGCTTGCAGAAAAAGTAACAAATGTTATTGATGAAAAAAAGGCAAAGAAACTTACAAAGAAGATCCAAAAAGGAAAATTTAATTTCAATGACTTTTTAGAGCAGATGGAACAAATGAAGAAAATGGGAAGTATGAGCTCTATTATGGGTATGATTCCAGGAATGGGAAATATGTCCAAAGCGATTAAAGATTTTGATTTTGAAAACTCTGGGGAACTCAAAAATATAAAAGCGATGGTTGCCTCCATGACAAAAAAAGAGAGAGAAAATCCAGATTTATTGAATAATTCAAGAAAACAAAGAATTGCAAAAGGGTGTGGACTTGATATTGTTGAGATAAACAGGATGATCAAACAGTTTAAAAATGCTGGAAAAATGGCAAAAAAATTCTCTGGGAAAAATGGAATGAAGCAGCTCCAGTCTATGATGGGACAGATGGGAGGTCCAGGCGGAATTGGCGGACTGCCAAGGTAAAGATTGTAATTTAAGAAAAGAGTCGGTATAATTCCGCCGAAAATAGAATCTTTTTAAACAATACCTCTGTGATAAAAAGATTTATAACCTATTTACTGGTTATATGTGTACATCCAACTATAGAGATGGTAAGAGGGAAGCAAAATTATTTAAGAGATAAACACTCTTCTGCATTTACAACTTCCCACATCACTTCTTTATAAAGAAATGTTTACATGTAACCAGTAATAGGTAAATTAAAAAATAGGAAACAAAATGACAGTAATTAGACTTACTCGTATGGGAAGAAAAAAAAGACCGTTTTATCGTATCGCGGTTACAGATAGCCGTAAACCTAGAGATGGTGGTTGGATTGAACTTATTGGGTACTATAATCCGATGACAAAAGAGTTAAAAATAGACAATGAAAGAGTTGATTACTGGGTGAGTGTTGGTGCTCAAATGAGTGATCGTGTTAAAAAGATCACTGGTCGTTAATCATGATTGCTGATTTTGTCGCACAATTTGCAAGACTAATAGCATCACATCCTGATGATATAAGGGTTGAAGTTCAAGAGGGCGATGAAATGACACAAATAGTTCTCTATGCAAATCAAGAAGATATAGGGAAGTTGATTGGAAAGAGTGGTAAGATGATTGGTGCTATAAAGACTGTTATCTCTGGCTGCAAAGCAAAAGATGGTGTGAGTTATCGTATCAATGTCGAAGCAATCTAGTAATAATAAGCTGTTGCATATAGCAACTATTGGAAAGAGTGTTGGTATCAAAGGTGATTTGAAGTTGCATATTAAATGTGATTTTCCGGAGCAGTTTGTAAAGGGAAGCACTTTTTTAATTAGCAATACAGAGCGTATCACACTTAGTGATGTAGATCTTGAACGTGGTTTGGTGCGCATTAATCATATTAATAATCCTGAAGATGCGAAAAAGTTTACAAATACGAAACTTTTTGCAACATATGAAGAGACAAGAGAAAATTGTCATCTCAATGAAGGTGAATATTTTTGGTTTGACTTGGAAGATTGTAAAGTGTATGAAGAGAATAGTCTCCTTGGCGTTGTGAAAGAGCTTGAAAGACTTAACAATACAAACTATTTAAGCATTCAAACAGATGAGACTTTGGTTAAAAAGGGTTTACCAAAAAGTTTTTTGGTTCCTTTTATTGAACCATTTAAAGTTGCTGTTGACATAGAGGGTAAGCGCATTACTCTCAATGGAGCCATGGATATCTTGGAAGCATCATAGATGAAATATACTTTTGTTACTCTCTTTCCTCATTTAATTGAGGGTTACTTTAAAGACTCGATTTTAAAAAGAGCAATTGAGAGGAATCTTTTAGAGATTAATTATCTCAACCCAAGAGATTACTCGAAAAATAAACATTTTAAAGTTGATGATACGGCAGTCGGTGGTGGTGCAGGGATGGTTATGAACCCTCAGCCGCTTTTTGATGCTTTAGATGATTTAAAAAGTAAAGAGAAAGATATTTATACTGTTTTTGTAACTCCGGTTGCTAAACCTTTTGTACAAAATGATGCAAAACGTTTGGCAAAAAAATCCCATATAGCTTTTGTGAGTGGAAGATATGAGGGAATAGATGAGAGAGTTATAGAAAAGTATGCGGATGAAGTGTTCTCTATCGGCGATTACATTTTAACCGGAGGTGAATTAGCTTCATTGGTTATTTGTGATGCTGTTAGTAGAAATATTGAGGAAGTGCTAGGGAATAGACAATCTTTGGAGGTTGAGAGTTTTGAAACACCTCTTTTAGAAGCACCGTCATTTTCAAAACCACAAAAGTATGAGGG
>DQUE01000024.1 GCA_015662405.1 Sulfurimonas autotrophica
ATATTCCGGATTAGCTCAGCGGTAGAGTAGGTGACTGTTAATCACTTGGTCACTGGTTCGAATCCAGTATCCGGAGCCATTTTTAAGACTTTCTATATTCCGGATTAGCTCAGCGGTAGAGTAGGTGACTGTTAATCACTTGGTCACTGGTTCGAATCCAGTATCCGGAGCCATGCGATATAGGAGTTTATAGATTCTTCTAAATTTTTTGACTATCATCTATTTTAAAGACTTTACTCACTTTACTTAACTAATATTTAAAGAAAAAAATATTTTGTATCTAGTATTTGGAACTATAATAAAAAATTTCCTCGACAAACAAACCCTACATAATAAATACTAATTTTTAACAAAAAAATCTTAGAGATATTCTAATGTAATGGGTGCTTTTATTGGCATTGAGATATTGTGCTATATTTTTCATAGCCTCAGATGAACTTGACTTAACTTTGAACTCACCTGTATTGAAAATGAGCAACATGTCCATCAGTAAATATTTCAGTAAGTACCTAACAAAAATAAATGACATAAAAAGTAGGACTGAAAATTACTATTCGCAATATGACATTAATTCTTGTTAAGCACTTACTATTTCATTCAGTCAAAAATACTCTCTCTTGCAAAATTTGGATTAAATAGCGTATAATCTCAAAATGAATAGACTTACAAAAGATTTTTTCCTTGCGATACTTACTGCCCTGCTTTTTAGTGCATTTATCTATTTGGAACATATTGGCATAACAAACAAGCTACTCAACACACTTTTTGGGCTTGGCGCGATTGCTTTGCTTTTATATATCCCTAAAAGAGCGCTCCTGATTACTGGTTTTTTTATAGGGATTTTGTGGTTTTACTGGATTGGGTATAGCTTTGAGTACCAAGGGGTTGGCTACATGCAACCTATTGTCACATTTGGATTTGGTATTTTGTATCTCATCTTTTTTGCACCATTAGCATTTAGCAATAATGCTCTTGTGCGTGCAGCCCTACTCTTTGGACTTAGTTTTATAGAGCCACTGGGCTGGAACTGGATGAAAATTGAGCTACCCTTTATCAATAGTTACTTCGGTGTATATAAATACCAATTTGCCATCATTTTACTTGCACTCTCTCTTCCTTATCTAATCAAAGAGAAAAAATATAGGTTTTTACCACTCCTTTTGCTAATATTTGCGCTCAATTATGGCTATCCAAAACAGTCACAAGCACCTCTTAAAATTAAACTCGTAGAGACACAGATACCACAAGAAGTAAAATGGAGAAGAAGCAGTATCTATCCAACCGTTGCTATGATTTTTGACGAGATCGCTAAAGCAAAACAAGAAGGGTATGATATTATCGTTTTTCCGGAATCTGTTTTTCCTTTATTCCTCAATAAGTTTCCAAAATTACTGCAAGAGTTGTCACGAGCATCACAAGGTATTGCTATAATAGCAGGTGCGCTCATGCATGAAAATGATCACAACTATAATGTAACATATATATTTAACGATGGAGAGTATAGCGTTGCAAAAAAGATGATTTTAGTCCCTTTTGGCGAATATATTCCTTTGCCGAAATTTGCACAAAAATTTATTAATGATACCTTTTTTCAAGGAGGAAGCGATTTTGTTACAGCAAAAGAACCTACTGACTTTACTATAAAAGGTGTTAAATTTCGCAATGCTATTTGCTATGAGGCTACATGTCAAGAACTTTATGAGGGGGATGTGAAGTATATGATTGCCTCGAGTAATAATGGCTGGTTTGTGCCATCTATAGAGCCGACTCTGCAAAAACTTCTCTTAGAGTACTACGGAAGAAAAAATGGTGTCACAATATACCATGCAGCAAATATGAGTGCTACAGCTGTAATCAAATAGAAATAACAAATTTGCTATAATAAGAAAAAAATAATTCATTGGGATTAAAAAATATGATAAACCTTAAAAATCCAAATCTCTATTTAAACCGTGAACTCTCATGGCTACAATTTAATACAAGAGTCTTAAAACAAGCCCAAGATGAATCTTTACCACTGCTAGAACGCTTAAAATTCCTTGCAATTTATGGTACAAATTTAGATGAGTTTTACATGATTCGTGTTGCAGGGCTTAAAAAACTTTTTGCCGCTGGTATTATTGTCTCCGGTGCTGATAGACTCACACCACTGCAACAACTACGTGAAATCAGAAACTATTTACATCAAGAACAACAGGTTGTAGAGCACTGCAGAAGTGAAATTTTTAAAAAACTAGAGCCACATGGCATCAGTGTAAAAACCTATGATGAAGTCAACAACCAAGAAAAACACAAGCTCAATCAATATTTTAACGAAAATATCTATCCTGTTATTATCCCGATTGCTGTTGACGCCACGCACCCTTTTCCACATCTAAACAACCTTAGTTTTGGACTTATAGTCAAACTGCGTGATATGGAAAATGAAAATATAGAGCGCTTTGGAATCATACGTGTACCTCGTGTTTTAGATCGATTTGTAGAGCTTGGAAATGGTACCTATGTTCCGATAGAGAGCGTCGTTCAAAAACATGTTGACGAACTTTTTCCCGGATATGAACTTATAAAATATGCACCGTTTCGTGTAACAAGAAATGCGGATATTGCCATCGAAGAGGAGGAGGCTGATGACTTTATGGAGATTCTTGAAGAGGGTCTTAAACTCCGTCGCAAAGGTGAGATGGTACGGCTTGAGGTTGGCTCAAATGCGGATGATGAAATTATCAACTTTTTTAACAGCCATGCACATGTATATAAAGATGACATCTACAAATACCATACATTTTTAAACCTCTCAAGTCTTTGGCAGATTGTTGCAAACAAAGATTTTGCACACCTTTTAGCTCCTGCATTTCAACCAAAAAACCTGCCACCTTTTGAAAACAATGAAGATATATTTAACATTTTAGAAAAGCAAGATGTTTTAACATACCATCCTTATGAGAGTTTTGATCCGGTTGTCACCTTAATTCAATGTGCGGCAAAAGATCCTGATGTTGTCTCTATAAAAATGACACTCTATCGCTCCGGCACAAAATCACCGATTGTAAAAGCACTTATGGATGCAAGCGAATCAGGGAAGCAAGTGACTGTTATGGTTGAGCTTAAAGCAAGATTTGATGAAGAGAATAATCTTATTTGGGCAAAAGCACTTGAGAAATCTGGAGCACATGTTATTTATGGTATTCAAGGATTTAAGGTTCATGCAAAAGCAACACTTATTACGAGACGAAAAGATGGAAAACTCAAACAGTATGCTCATTTAGGAACAGGAAACTACAATCCTTCTACTGCTAAAATCTATACAGATATGAGCTATATGACGAGCAAAGAGAGTATTACAAATGATTTAACACGGTTTTTTCATTTTTTAACAGGTTTTAGCAAAAAAGGTAAGCTTAATGAACTCTATATGGCACCTTCACAAATCAAACCAAAACTACTCTCTCTCATCAATAATGAAACAAGACAAGGAAAAAATGGACACATTATTGCTAAAGTAAATTCATTAGTTGATGATGATGTCATTAGAGCACTCTACAAAGCCTCTATGGCTGGTGTTACAGTTGAGCTGATTGTTCGTGGTATCTGTTGTCTCAAACCCGGCATAAAAAATGTAAGCGAAAACATTAGAGTTATTTCAATTCTTGGAAAATATCTCGAACATGCCCGTGCATTTTATTTTAAAAATGATGCTTCAAAAGTCTATATTTCAAGTGCCGATTGGATGCCTCGAAACCTTGTGCGTCGCATTGAACTCCTTACAGCCATAAAAGATGAAGATGCGAAAAAGAAAATTATTCAAATATTAAAACTGCAGTGCTCAGACAACGCCCTCGCTCATGAGCTACAAAGTGATGGCACCTACAGAAAAATTAAACCAAAAGAGGGAGAAAAAGTCATCAATAATCATAAACTTCTTGAAGACTATGTTAACCGTATAGCAAAGGCAACACGCAAAGAGACCTCTACCTATGTACAGCAACTTGTTAACCGCCTTTTTATTGAAAGTTAAGGAAAATTTTTATGTTACATGTATATAAAAACAGCACTCCGCTTATAGGAGAAAATAGCTGGATTGCTCCTTCTGCAGATCTCATCGGCGATGTAACTTGTGGGAGTGATTGCTCTATCTGGTTTGGGTGTGTTGTTCGTGGCGATGTGCACTACATAAAAATCGGTAATCGTGTCAATATACAAGATTTAAGTATGATACATGTAACGCATTACAAAAAAGAGGATAAAAGTGATGGTAATCCAACAATAATCGAAGATGATGTCACCATAGGACATCGTGTAATGCTTCACGGTTGCACTATAAAAAAAGCCTCTCTTGTTGGAATGAGTGCTACTATTTTAGATGGTGCTGTGATAGGAGAAGAGAGTATCGTCGGTGCAGGTTCACTTGTTACAAAAAACAAAATTTTTCCACCCCGTTCACTCATTATGGGAACTCCTGCAAAAGTTGTCAGAGAACTGCGCGAAGAGGAGATAGAAGAGCTCTACGCCTCCGCCTCACGCTATGTAGAGTTTAAAAATAACTATGTACGATAATCTGCATTAATTTTAACATACTCATAGCCCAAATCACAGCCAAAAGCTGTGAATCTACCATCTCCTATACCTAAATCACAACAAATACGAAAACGCTCTCTTTGCATAATTGCAGCAGCTTTTCGCTCCATCTCCGCATCAAAATAGAGTCTGCCTCTATCATAAACACAGAGATCTTCAAAAGAGATTTTTAGACGCTCTTCACTTGCCTCTGCTCCGCTTGCACCAACTGTTGCAGCAATTCTACCCCAATTTGGATCTTCACCATAGAGTGCCGTTTTTACAAGCAAAGAGTTTGTGAGTGCTTTTGCCACAACTTCTGCTTCTTCATCATTTTTAGCACCTGTTATCTCATATGTCACAAGCTTTGTAGCTCCCTCGCCATCTCTTACCATTTCACGTGCTAAAAAACGCATAATTTTATAGAGTGCTTCACTAAATGCTTCTTGATGATATGCTCCACTTTTTTTATTACTCAGCAACATCACTGTATCATTTGTAGAGGTATCCCCATCTACACTTGCTGCATTAAAAGTAGTCTTTACATGGACATCAAGAAGATTTTGCATCTCTGCTTTATCTATTTTTGCATCTGTCGTTATAAAACAGAGCATTGTTGCCATCGCAGGGTTAATCATTCCGGCACCTTTTGCCATAGCACCTATATGAAAACTACTTCCATCTGCAAGGAGAACTTTGTAGGCAATCTGTTTTGTAAAGGTGTCTGTCGTCAAAATCGCAGCTGCTGCAGCATTATTGTCTTTTTTTGTCACATCAAAGCGCTTTGCCCCTGCAATTATCTTCTCTTTTGGTAATCGAACACCAATTACTCCAGTAGAGCTCATTACAGGATTGACAATTTTTTCAGGAAGTGTTGCTAAAATTTCATCAATATCCTCTATACCTGCTTGTCCGGTCATTGCATTGGCATTTTTTGCATTCATCAATACAAAATTTGTTTGAAACTCCCCTTTTTTCTTGAAGTGGCGTATTGGGGCTGCTGTCATTTTATTTGTCGTAAATACAGTAGCTATTTCACACAGCGTATCGCTATATACAAACGCCATATCCTTTGCATTTTTTGGTTTTAATCCAGCACTGATACCATCTGCATAAAAACCATCTGATGCACAAACTCCACCCTCAATTTTTACTAACTTATACAAATTTCAGCTCCTTTGGCTTGACTCTTTTTGCAATCAAATCTTTTGTTATTTTAATACCTTCTTGTGTACCTATAACCAAAAGTTTTGATTCACTAGTGATTAGTGTATCCCCTTTAGGCATTCCAATAAGTTTTCCATCTTTTCTTGTAATTCCCACAACAGAAGTATTGGCTATTTCACGAATATGTGTCTCTTTGAGCTTTTTGAGCACGACCCAACTATAGCGTGGTACTGTTATCTCTTGCATATCTAATGGATTATCACTTTTATATAAAAACTCTTCAAGCAAATTTTCCATATCAGGGCGTGCTGCCATAGCCGAAACTCTTTGTGCAGTAAGTTTTGTAGGTGAAACAACTGTATCTGCACCAAGTTTTTTCAATTTTTCCACATCACTCATACTTTCAGCAGAAGAGATAATATAATATGGACGAGGTAAATAGTGCTCTTTCTCAAACAATCTTACAGAAGCGATCAAAGCGATATTATCAGCAATAGAATCAGACAAAGTTATTAAACCTTTTGCTGATGAAAGGTGTGCTTTAAGCATTGAGAGTTCAGCATGCGGTTCTGCTTGTAAAAAATGCGGATATCTATTTTCTACAGCCCATTCATGTATTTCAGGTCTTGGGTCAATCACAATAAAGGGAATGTGATTTTTTCTCAACTGTTTTGTAACTTCTATTGTATAATCATTATGATAGCATACAACAAAATGCTTTTTGAGCCTTGCTATTTTATAGAGCATTCTTCTCTCCTTTATTATTGCAACGATATGACCCTTATTGATTTCCGCAACTAAAATACCAATTACACTTGAAAATACTGCAAAACCTGCAATTATCAAGTTAATTGTAAAAATTCGTCCTGTATCAGAAATGGGAGCAATTTCACCAAAACCAACAGTTGTAAAAGTAATTGCTGTTTGATAAATTGCATCCATGACAGAAAAACCATCAATAAGTACATATCCAGATGTTCCAACAAGCATTACAATAACTGTTAAGATCAGAGGGAGACGAAAAGCTTTTAGATGGGGATAAACTTCAGGGAGAAGTTTAGGGTCAGGTTTGGGAGGGCTCTCCCAGTTGAGGAATTTACGAATCCTTGATGCAAGATTCAAAACAAATTCCTAAGGCTACGAATTTTTCTTAAGTGTGCGTAACTCTCTTGCAGAAATCTTAATTTTTTTCGTTGTACCATCTTCTAATGTGATACGCACTGTTCTTAAGTTTAATAAAAAACGACGCTTTGTTCTGTTTTTCGCATGAGAAACATTGTTCCCAGTCATAGGGCCTTTGCCGCTAATAGCACATCTTCTTGCCATTTGAGTATCCTTGAATGATATTTTTAAAAGTTGCGAATTATATCAAATAAAAGCAAAACTGCAACTTAAGCCAAATTTATTCTTTAATATTGTTTTATTTGAATTTTATCTTTATCTAGCTAGAATATGCTTTATTTAACATAAAGTAGAGCATTGTGATTACACTACAGCAAATAGATTCGTTTATAGATAAGGTACCACCTTCTCCAAAAGTTTTAAAAGAGACTATCTCTTTA
>DQUE01000210.1 GCA_015662405.1 Sulfurimonas autotrophica
CACCCAACGGGACTTAAAAACTCCTCTATACTTATTAGTGAGAGTGCTAGAGGAGAGGGTGGTTATCTGCTAAACGCTAAGGGAGAGCGCTTTGTTAATGAGCTTGCCCCAAGAGATGAAGTGAGTCGTGCAATACATGAGCAGATGGCAAAAGGAGAAGAGGTCTTTTTGGACATTCGGCACCTTGGAGAGGCATTTATAGATGAGAATTTGCCACAAGAGAGAAAATTAGCACTTCTCTATGAAAATGTTGATCCGGTAAAAGATTTGATTCCTATAAAGGCAGTTGCACACTATACAATGGGTGGCATTGCGGTGGATAACAAATCGCAAACAAGTGTGAGTGGTCTGTTTGCCTGTGGTGAGTGTGCAAATCATAAAGTCCATGGAGCAAACCGTTTAGGTGGAAACTCTCTGCTTGAGATTATCGTTTTTGGACGCGAAGCTGGAAAGAGTGCAGCACACTATAGCTTTTGTGATGAGAAGAGTAAAAATGCATTAGATTGTAAAAAAGAGGCAAATTTCATCGAGAGAGTAAAAGATTTTAGCAATATAATTGATTTTTATGAAAAGCGATCCTATGTAGGAGAACTTTTTTACAAAAAAGTGGGCATTATAAGAAGAGAGCGTGAGCTTTTAGCGGTACAACAAGAGATACAGCTACTCAAAGAGCAGCTCCCTTTAATGGGTGTAAAAGATAGTGAGAAGGTCTATAATACAAACCTTATAGAGTTTATGGAGTTTAGAAATATGCTTGATGTGTGTGAGGCGGTTGTAGATGCAGCACTGGCGCGAAAAGAGAGCTGTGGCGCACATTTTGTTGCCAAGGAGTAAAGAGGTGAAAATAAGTATAAAAAGAGCATCTGGTTTTGCAACTTATGATGTAGATCTGCAAGATGCCACACTTTTGGAAGTTTTAAATAGTATAAAAACCAAGCAAGATAGCTCTCTAGCCTATAGCAGTGGATGTCGTAGTAGTGTTTGTGGAAGCTGTGCGATGCGTGTAAATGAAAAAGAGGTGCTCGCTTGTGCCTATAAAGTAGAAGATGGTGATGTGATAGAGCCTTTAAAAAATGTAGCAGTCATACGCGATTTGGTTGTCAATATGGACAAAGCCTTAGAGACAAAAAAACGAGCAAAAACATGGCTAAAGAGTTACAACAAAGAGGCAAAACTTACACATGAAGATGAGAAGATAAATGCCCTGCAGAGTGATTGTATTTTGTGTGCCTCATGCTATTCTGCTTGTCCTGTTTATGACGTGAATGAAGCCTTTTTAGGTCCTTTTGCATTAACGGGTGTTTGGAAATATGTAAGTGATAAGCGTGAAGCAGATTCAAAAGAGAAGCTAGAGACTATTCAAACAGATGGTGTGTGGGACTGTACTTTGTGTAATGAGTGCACCCTTGTTTGTCCGCAAAATATCTCTTCAAAAGCAGACATCGAAAAACTTCGTATGCGCTCTACAATGGCAGGATATACAGATCCGAGTTTTTCACAAAACTTTGGTGGTGGTTTTAATAGTGGCTTTGGTTTTGACGGAAGTCCTAGTTTTTAGAGACGATCTCTACTAACAAACAAACTATGTTATAATTTGGGTGAAAACAAAAAAAGGAAGAGGCATGGCAAAAGAGCACTCATTTGATATAACAGCAAAAATTGATATGCAAAAGCTAAAAAATGCTATCAACTTGGTAGAGAGAGAGGTCTCTAATCGTTATGATTTTAAGGGAACGACATATGAGGTAAATCTTAAAGAGAAAGAGAAAATTTTGGTACTGGTCGCTTCAAGTGACAACAAGCTCGATGCTCTTAAAGATATTGTTATAGCAAAACTCTTAAAGCAGGGACTCTCATCAAAGGTTTTAGATGAACTTCGCGTAGAAGATGCAAGTGGTGGTACACGCAAAGCAACATTTAAAATTGTGGATTATATAGAAGCAAAAGAGGCAAAAAAGATTGTAGCTGATATTAAAAAGATGAAGTTAAAAGTAACTGCTCAGATAGAAGGAGACTCTATTCGTGTAAAGGGAGCCAAACGAGATGATTTACAAAAGGTGATAAAGATGGTGCGTGAAGGTGAGTGGGAAGCGCCTTTAGTCTTTGAGAATATGCGATAGCAAAAAGGGTAAGCAGATGAAAAAAATGAGCATAAATGATGCGGCCGTCTATTTTGGTGTTTCAAAAGAGGCTATACATAATCGCATAAGACGTGGTTCACTGCAAAGCATTATAGAAGAGGGTATCAAGATGGTAATTGTGGATGAAAATCAGAAAAAAACAGCTACTAGAAACACTCTCCAGCAAAGAAAGATACATGTAACTGATGATAGGTATTACAAACTTTTAGAAGAACAAAATCAAAGGCTCCAATCTCGTGTAGATGCTCTAGAGAATGAAACACGAACCCTTCGTGACCAAAAGGAGCAGATGCTTATAGAAGAGCGTGAAAAGATAGAAAAAATTTATAAAGAAAAAGATGAACAGCTAAAAAGCATCTTAAGTAGTATCTCTTCACAGTTTATGCTCAATGCACCACAAAAAACTATTATCTCAGAGACTGAGACAGAGATGCTTGAAGCAGAAATAGCAGCAGAGCCTGTTGAGAGAAGCAAGGTAATTTCACTAAAAAAATATCTGAAGAAGTGCGATTTATCAGAAAAAAAGATAAAAAAGATAAAAGCAAAGTTTAAAAAGATTGCGCAAACAGATGAAAGAGTGATTGTTGTTGGAAGGAAATATTATATAGATACTGCAAAATATGACTACAGTGATATTATGGGCTAGTTTGGGTTAAAAAAACTGTACTTAAAGGCTAAGAAAAGATGTCAGTATGATAGGATTGCATAACAAATACCTATTCCTTAATTACGCAGTCGTCTCTATAGGCAAAATTTAAATTTTTCTTATATTATAGATAAATCTAATTATGCTCAACTATATTTAAGCTTATAATCTCTATACTAAATATGGGTATTTGTATTAAATTTTATATATAGAAGGATAGCGAATGGATACTAACAGTAAAGATGTTTCTTATGATTTACTCTATAAGAAATTTGAGGAGAGAATTGCGGATCTGTCTAAATTGCCTAAAATGGATGAGAATAACTCCATTGAGAAGGTGATTGAAGAGAAAGGTTTTTCAAGAAGAGATTTTATGAAGTGGGCAGGGGCTATAA
>DQUE01000208.1 GCA_015662405.1 Sulfurimonas autotrophica
CTTCTATGAGTGTATTTTTGAGTGTATCTACTGCCTTGTCAATAAGACCAGAGCGATCATACACTGTAACAACATCCACATCATCTATCTTGAGCTCTTGCATCTTCTCCTGTACACGTTGGATCATTGTGTAAACATCCTCACCATAACGCGCCATAACAATACCGCCAACCACTTCGCCCTCACCATTTAAATCAGCTAAACCGCGACGCGGTGCAGGAGTGAGTTCTACTCGTGCAATATCTCCAAGTTTTACAGGTGTTCTTGCTTTTGTTGTGACTACAAGTTCTCTGATGTCATCAAGATTTTTGATGTATCCTTTTGCTTGAACCATCCACTCATAACCATTTTTAATGACGATACGCCCTCCAGTATCATTGTTATTTTTTTTCAATACTCTTTTAATATCTTCAATGCTGAGGTTGTATCGAACAAGATTGTCATTGTTAATAGTAACTTGGAAGGTAGGAATAAACCCGCCGATACTCGCTACTTCACTTACTCCATCAACTCCCATGAGGGCATATTTATAATAGTAATCCTGCAGTGTACGAAGCTGGGCTAAATTTTTTGTTTTTGATTTTAAAGCATACTCATATACCCATCCCACACCACTAGCATCAGGTCCAAGGGCTACATCCATATTTGCAGGGAGTTGTGACTGTATGCTTGCTAGTTGTTCTAAAACACGACTTCGTGCCCAATACAAATCAGTGCCCTCTTTAAAAATAATGTAAATAAGACCGTTTTCATAGGTAGAATAGCCACGAACTGTGTCTATATTGGCAATAGCCAAGAACTGGGCAACAAGTGGATATGTTCCTTGAGACTCTACAATCTCAGGAGACTGTCCCGCCCAGTTAATCTGTACAATAACCTGTGGAGGAGAGAGATCAGGTAAAGCATCTAATGGCGTGT
Organism: Sulfurimonas autotrophica; assembly: GCA_015662405.1. GTDB lineage: Bacteria > Campylobacterota > Campylobacteria > Campylobacterales > Sulfurimonadaceae > Sulfurimonas > Sulfurimonas autotrophica_A. The sequence continues at coordinate 919 of DQUE01000208.1, forward strand.
TTTTCATACTCCAAATTGATGCACCAACAAGGGCTAAAGATGCTAAGAGAACAATAAATTTGTTTTTTATACTAAAAGCGATGAGTTTTTCTATCATAATATATCCATATTTTCAATTTTTACAGTGGCTCTTCTTGTTTCTTGAGGGAGCCACTTTTACTATGCCAAAATGATCCTTAGGTTAGTAAAGTCCGTTTATTTGCGCATCACTATCCATCATAAAGAGTGCATTATTGACAACTTCATCACCTTCTTTGAGACCGCTTGTAATAATATAGGTTTTGTTATCAAGAGGTTTTACATCTACTTCTATTGGTTCATACTCCCCCTTAAACTCTCCAACAATAAAGACATAGTACTTACCCTCTTTTAAAATAACTGCACTTTGTGGTAGTGTCAAGTACTCTTTTGCTTCATCTTTTGAAATTACATTAGCATACATCCCTGGAAAGAGAGTATGCTCTTCGTTTTTTAGAGTGAGTCGCATAGTCAAAGTTGCCTCTTGTGGACTGAGGTTTGGATAAAGGAATTTACTATGTGTTTTATAAGTTTTGTCAGTTGTTTTGAATCTGACATGAAAATTATTGGCATCTTTGAGCCACTTGACATCATCTTCAAATACCTTTACTTCCACCCAAACATCATCAAGATTGACTATTTGAAAAAGATTTGTTTTTGCACTAAAGGCAGATCCCTCATTGATATTTTTCATAAAGATATAACCACTTTGTGGTGCATAAACTATTGTGTTTTGTGATACTTTTCTTGTCTTAATAAGTTGAGAAACTTCATTTGGTGCTATTTTTAACAAAACAAGTTTTAGTTTTGCACTTGTAAGCATAGCTCTGTTTTGTCTCTTTTTTGTATAGTTGTATGAGTTAACATAATCCTCTTTTGCTTTGTAGACTTCAGGAGAGTAGACAACGGCTAAAGGCTCTCCTTTTTTTACATATTTGTAAATTTTGTTAGCATAGAGTTTTTCGACAAACCCTCCAAAACGGGGAGTGACATCATACACTCTTGCTTCGTTTGCTTTGACAAAACCATAGTGTTTTTTAGAGTGGCTTGTTTTGATCTTTTGTACTTTTACTGTCTGTACAGAAAATAGTTGTTCTACCGATGCTTCTTTTGCCAATACAGTTAATGGTAAAAGAAGGAGTAGTAATTGTAAATGTTTCACTGTAATTCTCCTGTAAGTTGTGCTATTTTTGCCTTTGCAAGATTATAATTTGCTATGGCTTGAATGCTTTTTTGCTCTAAATCAAGCTTTTGAAATAAAACATCTATATATTTGAATAAATCAGCACCTACAGAGATAGAGGAGCTTGAGAGTTCAAACATGTGAGCGACTTGGGGCAAGGCTTTATCTTGGATGATATGGTAAATTTCATACGAAGAGAGTAGTTGCGCATAGTAGCTCTCAAGTTCGGCGTTGATAAATATTTGTGTATCTGCTTTTTTGCTTATAACAGAGAGAATTAAAGCGCGTTGCTTCTCTTCTTTGTAGTCTTCACTGCCATATATAGGAAGACTCATTCCTATACCAAAAGTAAAATAGTTATTGAAGTTTTCTCTTAGAGCATATCCTGCAATAAGGTTGATGTCAGGGTAGTTGTTCAGATCTGTCATTTGTAATTTTGCATTTTGTTTGCGCAACTCTTTTTCTTTTATTTTCAAGTCAGGGTTTTGGCTTAGAGCGTTTTGGAGTTGTGTTAAATCTGGTTTTTCTCCCATTTGCAAAGCTATGTCTAAATGGTCTATTTTAAATGACGCCAAATAAGATAGCCTTGCATATGAAGCAGTAATCTGTTTACGTAAGGAGCTTTTTTGAATTTGTAAATCGGAGAGAGAAAGTGCTGCTTTCATAATGCCCATATGCTGATTTTCATCAATGCTTGTGTAGGATTCATAAAGAGTAATGTTTTGTTTTGTTAGTGTTATATACTCATCAATAATTCTATAAAGCTCTCTTAATTTCCAGATAGTATAGGATTCACTTTTTATTTTTTCAACAAGCTTTGTTTTTGCTGCAGTGAGTTTTTCATGCAAGAGAGCATCTTCAGCCTCTGCAATTTTTTTGTTTGTATCACGTTTGTTGTAAAAAGGAATATTTTGCTTTAGAATTACAACGGATTGACTCATTGCTTGTGAAGAGTCTAGCGTATTTTTTGTTATAAGTAGTTCAGGATTTTGAAATTGATTGGAGAGCGCTATATTGTATTTGTTTGCATGGATTCTCTCTTGAATAGACTCTAGTGATGGATTTTTTGCTAAGGCGCTTGTGATAATTTTTTCTAAAGTTATTGCTTGTAGAGTATTATAGAGTAAAAAGATACTGAGTATCACTGCTTTCATAAACTGTCCCTCTTTTAATTTTTCAAAGTATAACATAGGGAGTGTGTAGTGTTTGTGAGTGTAAACAGTGAAGTTAAATTTTCACTTACTTTAGCTTGTTAGCCTAACTTTGGTAACGAAGCGATGAGAAAGATATTTATCGCTAAGATGTCAATAGAAATATTGAAAGGGAAAAAATGAAAGAAATAGAAGAGTTATTACAAAAGTACAACTATTTTAAGTATGAGCAGCTCCGCTCTATAAAGCAACTTGCAGATGCAATAGTTGTCACACTTGTGGTCTTAGATGATGAGGGTGAAGATGTCGCTAGTGTTGATATTACATTTCAAGGGGTGAGTGCGTCAAGAATTTTAGACAATAGTGTACTTTCTTTAATGGATATGGGTTTTGGAATTACATTGATTAAAGAAAAAGATCTCTATGGTTTTGCTTTGGGAAGTGGAAGTACTATGTTACATGTACATAATGCACCGTTATATATTGTAGCTTCTGATATAAAAATACAAGAGTATTAAAGATAGACTTCGAAAAAACATTTTTTTGAAAAAAATAGCAATAGGATTAGCAACAGCAGGAGTAATGCACAAGAATGTTGCTGTAGGAATAGGAACTGAAAAGAGTAATATGACTATTCAATCAAGTTCAAACTTAAGTATTGAGTTGAGCGCTGGAACCAAATACTTTTGGACTACTGGTATAGTTTTGGGTGCAGATGTTGGCTTTGGATATACAAAAGTTCCAGCGGGAGTTGTATCAACTGAAGAGGAGAAGCTTGTTAGCTTCAATTCTAATCTTAAATTAGGCTATAGTTTTGGTGGTGATAGTGGTAAAGGACTCGGTATTTATGGGCTTTATGGTTTTAGACTTGGCGGGACATTTTATGCAGATTCTCAATCTAAAGATAAAATAAGTACTTCAACAGGAGAAGGTGCAGGTGCTCAAGTAGAATATGTTTTTGATAACGGTTGGACTATAGGTGCTATATATCAAACTTATTCAATGACATTTGATATGGCAGGAATCGATTCAGCTTCAGATAATACAAATATATCGGCTAGAATTGGTTATCAATGGTAAAAACTAGAGCTTACACTCTAGTTTTTTAATTTAAACTTCTTTAAAACTTTTTCTTTTTTCTTTTTAAAATTATTAATTCTCTTCTGATATATCAACTTAATTATTTCCAATTTTTTATTATCTGTATTTTCGTACTCACAAAAAAAATTTATTATAAATGGATGCACCCAGTTGCAGTATAACGCACTGCTTATCATACTAAAATAACTACTCCACATGGTGTGGAGTCAATAAACGGTAAACTCCACCGCGAGGATGGTCCGGCTCTGTCTCGAAATAACTACTCCACATGATGTGGAGTCAATGCTACCATTTAAAGAAGCAAAAGAGTTGGCTGAAGTCTCGAAATAACTACTCCACATGGTGTGGAGTCAATTTGGTAGAGGTGTAAGCAGTTATGATGACTGGAATTGTCTCGAAATAACTACTCCACATGGTGTGGAGTCAATAAAGGACAATGTGCTACTGCAAAAAACTTCATATGTCTCGAAATAACTACTCTACATGGTGTGGAGTCAATAGCCTAAATGACTATCATAGAGCGTATTGTAGCATACTCTCTTTTCTTCTACAACCTCCTTCTGCTGGTCTTTTGAAGAAAAAGTTCGCAAATAACAGTGAGTTTTCAAAATACAACTTGCTACTTTTGCACTTTTTTTTGCTCAAAGTGGCTATTTTTGGGCTTTTTGTTTTGCAAAAAGTTCGCAAATCTTTTTTGATTTTTGTTAGAAATTGAGAATTTCTAACTTTTAGCCTGTTTTAAGTTTCAAAAGTGCCTAAAATAGGGGGTTTGAAACTGAAACAAAACAAAAAGTTCGCAAATCGTTGTAACACATGTTAGCAAAAGGTGGCTTTTGCTAACTTTTTTGAAACTATTTTTTTAACAAACCCCTAAAATAGGCTCAAAAAAGTTCGCAAATCGTTTTTGACTTAAAGCCTTTGCGATCAAGCCAAAAAACTACCGATCTGTTTACTCCTTCTTCTCTTTTTTTGCTCCAAAAATAAACTTTTTAAATGGAATATTGTGATTTTTTACCAACCACCAAGTAGTACCTATCATCAAACCAAAAGATACAACCCATCCACCGATATTTTCTAAAAAACCTTTTGGAAAAATATTCATACCAAAAATACCCACTATAAGTGTTGCAGGCAAAAATATAATTCCAAGTGCTGTTAAGTCGTTTATCTTTTTTGACTCTTTTTTATCTTCTACCATCTCCACATAGGAGTGCAACTCATTTATCTCATGATCTAAATCTTTTAAATAGTGCTCAATATTCATAATATTTAAGGCTTTATTGTAAAGCTCTATTCCCTGATCTTGTGCAGTAAGCTCTTTGAAATAGAGTCCATTAAGAAAGTTGAGATAGCTTTTGTAGAGCTCTTGTGCTTTTTGTGTGATGTCGGCGTCATCTTTTTTTGATACCTCTTGAATCCTCTTTGAAAAGGAGATAATGCTTGCCCTATAGGCTAAAAGAAGTGTAAAGATCTGAAAATAGATAGTTTTCATATGGGTAAAAATAACCTCTTTGCCAAACTCACCACTGCTAATTGCTACAAATGAGTATCTACTTACTCCATAAAGAGTGCCATAACCAACCCATCTATCGTAGGTTGACTCTTTGATGAGCTTTTTTGTCATGTATTTGCTTTGAGAGCTCTTCATGTTTGCATCTACAAAGATATATTTGTACCAAAAATCATCCTCCTCATAGATGTATCTGTCATCCTCTATGCGCCCTAAGCAATTTGCTTTGCTTTGAGATAGATAGAGTGAGAGAACAAACATTCTATCATCTATTATCTGCTCATAACTCTCAAAGCTATCATCTAAATAGTGTTTTATATAGCTTGGAGGCAGACTCATATCGCTCTTTAGGTTTTTTAGTGCATCAAACCTCGAGAAGTCTTCTGTGAGCACCCCCACTTTTGGTTGATTGATAGTGATACTCTTAGCTAAAAAGGCATTTTTTGTTTCATTAGTAAAATGCTCACCTAAAAATTGCGGATAGACTCTTCTGCCAAAATCATTAATAGCCAAGATATCTTGAGGATCTTTATATCTGCTATTGAGCAGATGAAAAGAGATGAGGGCAACATTTGTGTTAAATACCCGAAGTGAAATAGTATCGATCTCAAGCTCATAGCTACAGCTATTGGCCTCTATAGTAAAACTTCCCTCTTGGTCGATATACTCATAGTATTGAGAGATAGATTCACCCTCTTTTGTATCAAAAAGAGCATCTCGAACATGCTTATAAAAGTAAAAATACTCATTATAATCTTTTTGAGTCGTGATTGAAAACTTTTTACATATCCATTTATCACTAATTTTTTGATTCTCAAAGGTAAATGGAAACATAAAGGCGTGGTAGCTATAGAGCTGCTTCTCTGTTTTATTTATCATCTCTATAATCCTCTTGAGAGTTTTATCGATCTTCTCTTGTTTGCAATACTCTTTCGTAAAGCCAAAATAGCCTAATGGATCGCCTCCATAGTAGCAAAGATTGCTATTTAGCTCGTTATAAAAAGAGTCTATTAACATTTGTATGTTGCTTGAGAAAACTGAAATTGTCTCATCATTATACACTATGAGATCTCTTTTGTCTATTCTATCTACTAAAGGGGAGAAGTGCTGTAGTGTAGTTTTGAGCAGATAGATATTGCCTAGCTTTTGAAGATTTTGTATCTCTTGCTTGGCTACCTCCTCCTCTTGTGCTGTGATACCTTGCGCAGATCTATCCTCTTGGCGTATCTTTTTTATCTCATCATCTGTTGCATGTAGCTTTTGCATCTGTGGTATATAGCCCTTGTCGTTTGCCGATACAAGCTTTTGCCATCTTGTTAATTGCAGGTCTAAAATCTCTGCTACCTGCTCTAGTGAGCTTTTTTGATGAAACTTCTCGTTGTGATGATCTATGGCAATATAGTTTTTGGGTGGCTCTCTATCTTCAATAAGCTCAATGCCATAGATCACACCATCAAAATCTAAATACTCCCTATACTCACTCAGTTTTGCACCCCAAGAGAGTTTTTTATCAACATACATAACGCCATGGCGATCTAAAATATCTTTAATTGTCACCATCTCTAAATCACGACCACCCAATAAAAAAAGCATCTTCATCTACAGCTTCTCTCTTTTTAGATACATAACATAATACTCATAAACATCCTCTATCGCAATATACTCTTGCTTTGAGTGTAGCATCTTGTTTATGAGTCGTATAAACTCATAAAAAACGCTATCGCTCATCGCCTTTTTTGTTGCCTGATTTGTCTGTTTGTATGTTTTGTACTGCATTAAGAGCGTTATCTGCTTTTTATCGAAAAAATTGACCTGAAGTGCCAATCTGTTTTGCAAATAGTTTTGTATCTCCTCTCTCATTGCCACCCTTAAGGGCTCTTTTTTGGATCTATATGGCTCTCTTGGTGGTGTTAAGCTCTTACTCTTAAGAGCAAAGTGTCTATCTGTATCGGATAAAAACTCTTTTATATTTTTACAAGGTGAGCCTCTTAGCATAATCTTTTTTGCAAAAGCTCTTTTATAGGTCTGTACAGTTATCATCTCCTCTGTTTCACTATACTCATCAAAGTTGGTTACTATAGATATATTGGCATCCTCATCAAGGCTCTCACGCACAGAGTCTAGCTTATAAAGGAGTGATGAGGTATCAAGGGTCTTGAGATATTTACACTCTATCATGTGTAGA
>DQUE01000178.1 GCA_015662405.1 Sulfurimonas autotrophica
CTTTGACAAATGCAGCCTGGTTTTTTTTGCTTGTTTGATTTGTGGAGGCTTTTCTTGTGCCATCAAAGAGATAAGCTCCCCCAATAACTTCAAACTTCTCTTTGACATACTTTAAGAGACTCTCTGTCGAGTTATAGTGGTATGCAGATTCACTGTTATATGTAATGTAGTGAGAGGTTTTATACTCATAGTTATAGTTCATATCTAAAGAGAGGTTATCTGTAATATCATAAGTAAGACCGGTTCCAATGACATCACTACTAAATTTTTGATGAGTTGCTGGAAAAAACGCATCACTTTTTTGTGTTGGGTCTTCGTTGTATTGAGCAAGTGTGAGACTGCTTGCATACCAGACGTCTATATTTGATGTAAGGGCATTGAGTCTAAGTTGTAAATTTTCAAGTGTTTGGTAAGCGATGTCAAAACTAAAGTTTGAAAATTTATTTTCATCTTTGTTGCCATTGTTATCGATATAGCGAATACCTCCATGTTTTTGTACCTCTCCATTGAGATTATAAGAGAGTTTATCATCAATGTGCCCTATATTGAAAGTGCCATCAAAAGTATTGTAACTTCCTGCATAAAATCCTACTTGCGTGCGGTCTGCTTTTTTTGTTATTATATTGATAACACCGGCATTTGCACCATCTCCAGCCTCAACAATACCACCAGCTTTGATGATTTCTATTTTCTCAATTGCTGCAGGAGAGATACTTGCTAAAAGTTGCGCTACCATATCAATATTATTGAGTCTTCTGCCATTTACTTTAATGACAATATTTTCATATCCATCGCCAATACCAAAACCGCGCATGTCAATTTTTTGAGAAAATGGGTTTCCATAAGAGGGCATTGTGATTATAGAAGTTTGCTGATTTAAAAATTCATAGATATTTTGCACATGGGCTTTTTCAATATCTTTGGCTGTATAGACCTCTATGGCATCTGTTGATTGCAGTTCATCTGTTTGTATTGCTGTTGATGTAACTTTTAATGGAGCTAATGTTAGCTCAGTTGCATAGAGTTGGCTCAAAAGAGTGACTGAGAAAAGTGAGAGTTGTATTGTTTTTTGCATTATAATCCCTTATTAGTTTGTATATTTTGTCTATTTGTAAAAAAGTGGATTATATTGTAGGGGGAGAGTTGATTTTGAGTCTGAGTGGTTTGCCATCAAGTGTAGATACCGCACTATATAGCGCTACAATCGTTATGAAAGAGATATATGCTTGTATCGCTGCTAATGTGAAGTAGTTTTTAGCGAAACCTTTAGGCATATCTTTTTACAGTCCTCTTTTGTTTTTGAAATTTTAGCTAAAATACTCTTATGAAACTTTCACATTTACAACAAATTATCGATTATTTACAAAACTTTAAAAAAATATCTGTAGCACATCGCGTGAGTGACGCAATTATTAAAATCGTTTTTGACAAAAATGATGCTATTTATTTTAATATGCAACGCGCAAACTCTTCGATATTTAAGTGTCAGGAGTATCCACGCTCCAAGGTCTATAATGCTCCTTTTGATGTTATTTTGGCAAAGCGTTTTCACCGTGCAAATCTGTTACATGTAGAACTGTTACATGGTGATAAAATCATACGCATAAAGAGCTCTTTGGCATCTGCATATAAAGAAGAAATCACTTATTTGCAGATAGAATTTACGGGAAAATATACAAATGTGATTATTTTAGATGAAGAGAATGTTGTGCTTGAAGCATTGCGTCATGTTGATCTCTTCTCCTCTTTTCGAGAGGTTAAAGTGGGACAAAAACTGCTCGATGTTCCGCCTGCTCCTTTTGTGGCAAAAGAGTATCCTCTTGAAGATGTGGAAGAGTTTTTATATGGAGTCTATGAAAAAGAGCAAAATGCCAAACTTGGGAATTTGAAAAAACAGAAGATTGCACAGCTTGAGAAAAAGCTTACAAAACTGCAAAAATTGTATGAAAAGCTTGATTCGCTAGAGAGTTTAGAAGAGGAGGCAGAAAAAAATGAGCACTTAGGGAATTTAGTGCTCTTTAATGCCCAAAATATCAAACCCTATGCAAGAGAGATTACACTGCAGGATTATGACGGAACAAAACGAAAAGTATCTTTGTCAAAAGAGTATCCAACTCCTTTTATGATAAGTGAGATGTTTTTTGCAAAAAGCAAAAAAGCAAAACAGCGCATGAAACATCTGCATATAGAAGAGGAGTCACTACGCTCAAAAATAGAACATCTCAAGCGCTTTATCCATGTAATACAAGAGGCAAAAGATGTGGCAAAAATAGAGATGCTTTTACCAAAAAAGATACAAAATAAAAAAGTGAAGCAAAGTGACTCTATAGAGGTTTTTTGGATAGAAGGATACAAGGTGCAACTAGGAAAAAATGAAAAAGGCAATATTGCACTGCTAAAAAATGCCCGTGCAAAAGATATTTGGTTGCATATGAAAGATCGTCCATCTGCTCATGTCATTATAACAACAGATAAACAAAGCCTTCCCCAAAACATCATTATGGCAGCAGCAAGGCTATGTGTAGAGTTCAGCACCACTTCAAAAGATAGATTTTTGGTCGATTATACTCAAAGAAGAGAGGTGAGTGTACAAAGTGGAGCGAATGTGTTGTATAATAAATACAAGACAATAGAGGTAGATACAAGAGAGAGCTAAGGAGGGTGGTATGAGTGTCGGTGCTATTGGCAATGTAGTTTTAGTAAATCAGATGACACCTGCTGTTACTCCTTTGCAGGGAAATCAGAATCTCCGTTTTGACCTGCAAAATATCGTTGCACAAGCTGCTGTGCAAGAGAAAGAAAAGGAGGTTGAAGAGGTTCGTCCAACTGAAGAAAATCATGCCATAGATCCTGACCGTGAACACCAAAGAGAAGAGGCGGATCAAGAGACGAGTAATTTGCCGAAGAATAAAGGGCATGAAGTTGCTGAAGAAGAGAGTGCCCAAGGGGGAGAAAAACCGCTACACCTATTAGACATTAAAGTCTGATTTGATATAATTTTACATCTGAAAATTTATAGGGATATTTATGAGCATTTTAAGAGACTCCAAAGAGAGAATTATCACAGGATTAGCATTATTGGTGCTTGTATTGATTGTTGGAGTGATAGACAATTTTTTTGTTATGTGGCTCTTTTTTGGAGCTGTTTATCTGTTGGCATTCAAAGAGGCTGTGAAACTTTTTGGAGTGGAAAAAGATAATCTTTTGCCATATGCTGCAGTGCTTTGGCTTGCTGCTGCTTTTTATCCCTATGGAGATGACCTCTTTGTACTTGCTGGTCTCTCTTATGCTGGTGCAATGGCTTATAATAAAAACCTCAAATGGGTTGACTTTTTGCCGTTTATTTATCCTACGGCAGGGTTGTTGTTTACTCTTACGATGTATGAAGAGTATGGAGTGCTATCATTAGTTTGGCTACTTGTGGTGGTTGCCCTTACTGATGTTGGTGCCTATTTTGTAGGAAAAAGCATCGGAAAAACAAAGTTTTGTGAGACAAGTCCAAACAAGACACTCGAAGGTGTGATAGGTGGCGTGGCTTTGGCAACCGTTGTTGGTGCATTTTTGGGTCTTTTTGTAGTTGATTTTTGGATCGCACTGGTTATCTCTTGTATGGTGGCAGTGAGTGCTATTTTTGGGGATCTGTTTGAATCCTCCCTGAAACGTAGTGCAGGTGTGAAAGATAGTGGCGATTTGCTCCCCGGTCATGGTGGTGTGTTAGATAGGATTGATGGCTATCTTTTTGGTGCCATTGTTATGCTCGTACTGCTTCGCGGATTAGTTTAGTTGGTACTCTTAGGCTCAACTGGCTCTATTGGTGTCAATGCCCTGCTTGTTGCCAAACGTTTTGGCATAGCTGTTGAGGTATTAGTTTGTGGAACAAATATTAGACTGCTTAATGAGCAGATAAAAGAGCATGCCCCAAAGGTCGTTGTAGTTGCCAAGAGAGAGGATGTCGCACAAGTAAATCACTCCTGTGTCTATGCGGGCGAAACAGCTATTTTAGATGCTATAGAGTCAGCAGAATCAAACCTTGTGGTGAATGCTCTTGTTGGTTTTTTAGGTTTACGCCCAACACTTAAAGCGCTGTCGTGTAACAAAAAGGTAGCTTTAGCAAACAAAGAGTCCCTTGTTGCGTGTGGCAGTTTTATAGATACTACAAATATACAGCCTATCGATAGTGAGCATTTTGGATTGTGGTATCTACTCCAAGATCGACCTGTAAAAAAAATGACAATTACAGCAAGTGGTGGTGCCTTTCGTGATTGGGATATAGCACGCCTACAGAGTGCAACACTTGCAGATACACAAAAGCACCCTAACTGGTCGATGGGACAGAAGATAACTATCGATTCAGCAACCATGGTCAATAAGCTCTTTGAGCTTTTAGAGGCTCGATGGCTCTTTGGCGAGGGTAAGTATGATGCTATTATTGAGACAAAATCACTACTGCATGCGATGATTGACTTTCAAGATGGCTCAACCACAGCACACTTTGCCCATGCAAACATGCAACTTCCCATAGCCTATGCGCTTGAGATGAAGATGAATGAGGCGATACTCCCGCATGTTAATCTGCTTGAAGTTGGTACGTTAGAGTTTCGAGAAATAGAAAAAGAGCGTTACCCTATTTGGAATATCAAAGAGGAACTATTAAAAAATCCTCATTTAGGTGTTGTTGTCAATGCAGCAAATGAAGCGGCAATTGAGCTTTTTATAGCCAAAAGAATTGGCTTTATGGAGATTAGTAAAAATATCATAGCTGCTTTTGAAAGATTCAATGATAGTATGCCTTTCCATGTAGAGGATGTTTTTGCAATAGATAAAGAGGTGAGGAGTTTTATAAAGCGATGATATTAAGTATAGAGAGCTCTTGTGATGATAGTGCTATTGCCATCACAGAGATAGCAACAAATAGACTTCTGTTTCACAAAAAAATCTCTCAAGAGTTACAACATAGTCTCTATGGAGGTGTTGTACCTGAACTAGCCGCTCGTTTACATGCAGAGGCTCTGCCAAAGATTTTAGAGCAGTGCGAACCCTATTTTCAAGATATAAAAGCAGTAGCAGTTACCACAAGCCCGGGTCTTGCTGTTACTCTCATTGAGGGGGTAACCTTAGCAAAGGCTGTGAGTGTAGCACTTCATCTTCCCCTTATAGCGGTGAATCACCTTGTGGGGCATATCTATTCGCTCTTTATTGAGAAAGAGACGGTTTTTCCCCTAACGGTTTTACTGGTCTCTGGTGGGCATACACAGGTGATGGAAGTTAAGAGCTTGCAAGAGATTACAACTGTTGCAAAAAGCATGGATGATAGCTTTGGTGAGAGCTTTGATAAAGTAGCAAAGATGATGGGGCTTGGCTATCCCGGTGGTCCAGTTATAGAGCAACTGGCAAAAGAGGGCGATCGAGAGCGATATAACTTCACCGTGCCTCTACTAAAAACCCCAAAACTCGCCTTTAGCTACTCAGGACTAAAAAATGCGGTGCGACTCGCCGTTGAAAAAGCAGAGGAGAAAGATTATAAAGATATAGCAGCCTCTTTTGAACACATTGCAACAAAGCATCTACTGCATAAGTTAAAAAAATATTTTCAGACAAATCCACCTAAAAACTTCGCCATAGTCGGCGGTGCGAGTGCAAATCTCTATCTGCGTAAACAAATTCAAGAACTGCTCAAGCCATATGGTGCAAAACTGCTATTGAGCGATCTGCAGTACTGCTCAGATAATGCCGCCATGATTGGACGCGCCGCTGTTGATATGTATAAAAACAACATGTTTTGTCCTCTAGAGGAGTTAGATATTGCAACGAAGAGTAGTATTTAAGGGCTACCCTGAATTTTACTTACAAATCTTTTTAAATGTGAATAGTCTATCGTTTTATGCATTGTTTGCCTTGCAAGAGCATCTAGATAAGAGTTGTGATGTTTGTTTGGAGTTTTAAAGGAAATGAGGAGAATATGAGTTTGGCTTTAATAACAGTGATGAGAAGGTTTGTGGGTATTGTGATATAAAAAATATATGCCATGAGAGTGTTTTAAAATAATATAAAAGGAGAAATAAAAGTATGGTAGAAATGGAAGAGTTAATAAATGGATTTAAATATTTTAAAGAGATACAAGGCACTAAGTATAATAAATCAAGAACTGATATTAATACAAAGTTAAGTCAATTTAGAATCAACTGGGAGAATTTTACAAATAAGATTGCGCATGAAAATAATCTGCACAATATAAGAAATGGAATAGGTAAATGGTTAAAAGCAAATGGAACTACAATACAAGAATATCTATGGAATAGATATAAACCACAAAAAGATGATTCCAATTTAGTTATATATTTTAATGCCTCTAGTAAAAATAATGAAGGTATATTTGTATCTATTGGATTAATAGATGATAAATTAACAGATATCGAAAAAGATAATCAAGAAAAAATATATGACTTTTTAAGAGCTGAATGCTCTAAAATAGAATGTAATGGTTTCAATAAAAATAAAACAGAATGGGATACTGGAGATAGAGTTTTTAAAATAAGCAATACAGAAGATTATTTGGATGCAGATTATAAATGTTTACTTAGCAAGTTAAAGGAAATTTATACTAAAACGTATAAGCAATTTTATCAATCCAGCAGTAACAATAAAGTAATAGAAAAGGATAAAAAAAATATGGAAAGTAAACAACCACTAAACCAAATACTATACGGCCCTCCAGGAACGGGAAAAACATATAATACTATTAATAAAGCTTTAGAAATAATCTTTGAAAAAGAGGATGATAAAAAAATAATAAAACATACTTTTAATGATCATTTGGTAGAAAAAAGCATTGAAGAGTTGCATAAGATTATAAAAAAAGAAA
>DQUE01000137.1 GCA_015662405.1 Sulfurimonas autotrophica
ACTAGACAACATACAGTTACAAGACATGGGCGACCATCTACATTTACTTATAAGTTTTTTACTGACAATGCTTTGAAAAAGTTTGATATCAAAAATCCTACAAATACAAGTTATATATTTAAATCAGCTGATATACCTTCATCTTTAACAGGAGTTTCAAAAATTGGAAAAGAGTATAAAGTGTTGGAGAATATCGTTGATCCTGATAATAGTTATGTGAGTTTAACGGCTTTAGAGTCATTGGCTGATGATATCAAAGGGGAAAATGAAGATAATAAAACACAAGCAAGTCTTACTGTTAGGATTGGTGATTCAAAAGTAGTCGCCGGAAAACCACTTGTGATTTTAAAAGATAGTGACATGATGACTAGTGGAGTATTGGTATCTTTTGCCCCACCACACAATCCAATGAGTGAAGCAGGAGTATATGAGCTTAAAAAGTACAATAAAACACTTACATCTAGTACAAAGATAGCAGATGGAGAGTTTCACTATGCTACACAAAATGACTCCTATGTATATCTTTTTAAAGAGGGTAGCGATCAACTATTTGCATATCAAAAAGATGGTGGTACTGATGTAACAGCAGTTACTGGTATAACTCTAGCTGGTAGTTATGATGAAGATATTCATGCCAAATCTTCAAGACATGGCTCTTCTACTAAACTTATAGATGGTGCCTCTACAATATCTGGAAGAAAACCCCATCTTGGTAGTGGTGACGATGCTTATTTAGCATTTCATTATGATCTTCAAGCAGACATAGGTGAAGCATTTGTTTTTGGAAAGTTTGGTGCATATAAAAGTGCTCAAGTTTTTAAACTAACAGGTACAACTGGTACAAAAATCATGGAAAATGGTGATGGAGTTGATAATAGTGCTATGCCTACAAATGAGCCAAACAATGGTCATATCAATCTTATAGCAGTAAGCGGCGATAAAGTTTATGCAGAGAGAGGTTGGTGGGACGGAAATGCAACACTTGGCGGTGGTTGTGTAAAAAAATACCCTCATCCTATGGCATCTGATACAGCTTGCTTCCATATAAAATATGGTTGGCTGAATACAAATGCAAATGCAAATGATATTACAGTACTACAGTTTAATGATAATAATGCTTCAACTGATGATAGCATGGTCGTGAATAATCTTCCTTATTATGTTTCAAGAAGAATTGCTCCTTTGGCAAATGGAGATAAACTTTATATTTCACTATTTAAAGGTGGAACTAGAAGCAGTGGTTATATCCATAAACAGTATCAATTTAATCTCTCGGATGCATCACAAGTCAAGTCTGTAATTGGTAGAACATATTTTTCTAAAACACATCAATCAGAAGATGGTATATTTGGTGGAAAAGTAATAGCATTTAGTCAAACAGAACAGACTATATTTGATGCTGATACTGAGAGTGTTTTATCAAGTACGGCAGATATCAATGGAAAACCTGGTTTTTCTATCTCATCTTTGACAAATGGTCTCCCTTTGACAGGAGTTGGAAATCTTGCAATGCTTAAAAACAATGTTGGAAATCATGCATTTGAAATGTTTGTTGTTGATACAGAAAATGGAGGATTTAAATATATAGACTTTGCACCTTATGGTGGCTGGCTATATGAATAAGTTTATAATATTGGGGGCTTTGCCCCTGATAGCTTATTGTGAAACACTTGAAACTATTATAGTTGAAGAGCATTTGGATTCAAAAGAAAATAGTATTGAAGAGTCATTTTTTAGGTCTTATCAAAAAGAGATTATATCAAGAGAAGATATACTTGAAAATTCCGCTGTTGATGTTAAAGATGCTCTAAAACACCTACCAAATGTAACAGTTAAAGATACGGGGTCATTTACAAAAAAGTTAAGCATAAGAGGATTGAGCGGAGATCGTGTTATTTCTGTAGTTGATGGGGTAAAACTTGTAAATCAAGGCATAACCCATAGTGGTGGTGGAGAGTTAGGACTCATCGAAGCATCTACTATAGAGAAAATAGAACTCGTAAAAGGAAGCCCTTCTGTCATATATGATCCAGGGGCTACTGGGGGAGTTATAAATATCTCAACCATAAAAGATATTAGTAAAATTAAAGATAAAATTGCTGGAAAATATACTTATCAAAGGGATGAGGGATATAAACTAAATAAACATACACTTTTTACAGAAGCCAAATATCAAAACTTTTATAGCTCTATCAATTATTCAACAGTTGATTCTAAAGATAGGAATGTCAAAGATAAAAATAAAATAAAAAAGGTGCTTTTAAGAACAAACTTTAAAGAGGAGAGATATGGTAGTAAATATGAGATAACAGACCTTGGATACAAAAGTGACAGTTATAACTTTTTTACAGGATATAAAGTAAGTGACAATATTGACTTTTATCTGAGAAAAAGCAATTATTTAGCTGAAGATATCTCTTTTACTCATGGTGCATCTACTTCAATGGTCATACACTATGATGAGTATGAAAGAGACGCATTAAGCCTAGGTGCAAAACTTAAAAATATTTATAATTTAGAAAAGATAGATATTACAGTAAGTGAACAAAAAATTAGAAAAATGATTCAGACAAATGATTTAAATATAAATGATCAAATTGTAGATACAAAAACTATAAAAATTGACCTAGCAAAACGATATGATGTCTTTTATTTTCTGGCAGGAAGTGAATTTAGCAAAGATAAGGCAGAGACTTATACTTTTTCAAATCAAGACTATTTTGCAACTTATCTAAATGGCGAATATAACAATGAAAAATTTATCCTCAATGCAGGTTTAAGATATAACCATTATAAAGTTAAACAAGAGATAGAACCTGGTCGTGATTTAGACACTATTTATGACCTTGTAGGAATATCTGGAGTATTGAAAGATGATATTATTGATGATGCTTTTACTTATGGTTTGGGAGCCACATACTTAGTCAATGATAATCACAATATCGCTTTTAATTATAGTAAAACTTATCGTTATCCCACACTTTATGAGAGATTTGCTTTTGACTCATTTGTTGGTGGTGGTGCTGATATGATGGCAGAGGAGGGAGATAATCTTGAACTATCCTGGAAATATTTAGATGACTCTACATTTGTATCATTATCTTATTTTTACACAGATTTTAGTACTTATAATAATACTTATGAGCATCGTAAAATCAAAGATCTTGATTTTTTAAAGCAGTGCTTAAAAGATAAAGAGTGTAACCCTTATGATGATGACCATAATGAAGATACTATCTTTTCAACATTTTTCAAGTATGCCTCATTTTACGGTGTTAAAAATAGTGGTTTTGAACTCTCTGTAAAAAAAGAGTTTAAAGAACAGGCGATTGAGAGTGGATTTGATATATCTTTAAGTGCCTTAAGTAAC
>DQUE01000002.1 GCA_015662405.1 Sulfurimonas autotrophica
CATCGCTATTTTTTTCATATTTTTTTCCTATAGATATTTTTTATTTTCTATTATTTTTTTTCTTAATGTATTTCTGTTTAAACCTAGACTTTCAGCTAACTGTACCTGAGATTTACACTTTTTCAACCCTGCCTTAATAAGCGGAACTTCATAAAGATAGAGAAAGTTTCTATAATCACTATGCGAACCCATATTTTTCAAAAAGTACTGTTGCATTATATCCATCAATTCACTCTCTTGGATATCTTGAAGTAAATAATTTATCATGACCTGTCTTTTTAAAGAGAGTCCATTTTGCGATAAGTCTGGTTCAAAATTACTTACATCAAAATTATTATCACCAAACAATACAGACGCATCAGCAATAAACTTTTCTGTTAATATCTTTACATCTTCTGGTCTTTGCTCTAAAGGAGGAATAGTAAAGCGTATACTAAAAAGTTCCTCTATCGCTTGATTTTCATAAGACTCTTTTGTAGTTGCAATAACCCTTACATTATTTTCTTTTATAGACTGAATCAGACGTTCAACATTAGGGGAGTTGTCAAGATTAGAAATTATGATATTTTCTGAGTTTTCTAAAGCAAGAAGTAACTCATCAAAATTAGATGCATCTATAATATAGGCATCTGGAAGAATAAAAGAAGCCAAAGTCCTTTTACCAACACCAACTTCACCCGTTATAAGGGCATTTACAGTCAGTGTTTTTAAAAGAGAGGCTGTCTTTTTAGCTTGTAAAGAGGCTTCACAAGCAGCTAAAAACTTAGTTACATCCACAACCGCTGCCGCCACCTGTTCCACAACAACCCTCTTCTGAAGGTTTATTTTCTTCAGGAACACCAGTCATTGCTTCTTCAGCTGAAGCATCTCTTACATTGTTGATAGCAACACTAAACATTAAATCTTTTCCAGCTAAAGGATGGTTAAAATCGATAACTACAGTATCATCTTTAATCTCTTTTACAATTACTTGAACAGTACCGCCATCTTCACCTTGACCATAAAGAGTCATACCTTCTTGTAAATCAATACCAGCAAACTGCTCTTTTGGAACCTCTTGTGTAGCGTCTGCATTATATTCACCATAAGCGTCTGCAGCTTTAACTAAAATATCAGCTTTTTCACCCACATTCATATCTTTAATTCCATTTTCTAAACCTGGAATTATTTGTCCTTTTCCATACATAAACACTAAAGGTGCTCCACCTTTATTACTGTCTACTATTTGATCACCGTCACGTACTTCGTATTCCATTGATACTACTTGATTGTCTTGAATTGCCATTATATTACCTTTTTTTTCGAGATTTTATCATAATAATATATATTATTACTGAAAACTTTGTTTTAACTAATTTATCCCTAGAAATTCTTTCGCTTTTTTTGCTTCTTTTGAATTAGGATATTTAGCAACTATGGCATTAAAAAATGCCTTCGCATGTTCTTTATCACCAGTCTTGTCCATTGCAATTGCAGAATGTAACAGTAAAGTCGGCATATACGAAGCTTTGTCATATAAAGAGGCACTTTTTTTAAAGTATGAAATTGCATCTGCATAATTTTTTCTTTTAAAATACATCTCACCTATCATATAATGAGAATATGCCGGTTTATAATTTCTCTTAATAAGCTCTTTATAGTTTTGAATCGCTTTTGTATAATACTTCTTATTATAGTATGTTTTGGCTTGATTATACAACTTCGCACTGCTTACTTTTTGGGACTTTACACTCTTTTTTTGAGATTTTATCTCTTTTGCAACTAATGTTTTAAAGTTATTTACATCACGTATAAGTGCATTAAACTCATCTTTACTTACATGCTCAGTATTAATTTTATCAACAACTTGAGAGAGCTCTAAAATCATTCTATGGAGTTTTTTTATCTCTTGAGTATTTTTTGCTATATTTACACCCAATCGAGTTTGAAATTGATGAATATTTTCAATATTAGCATCACTCTCATCTTTAAGTTTTCGTAAACTAACCTTATTATTGTGAGATTTAATACTTAAATTTTCTACAATACTTTGCATCCCGTCAATTCTTTCACGTAATGAATCTAATTGACTCGCCTGTGATTTTGTATAAGTAGCAACTTTTTTTAAAGTATCTTTTGTTTGTAAAATAACTTTTTCGTTTTGAGTGAGTCCATATGGATTTGACGATGTTAGATCACCTGCTCCAAACGCAGAAGGTTCAGAAGCAAATGAAAAAGTAGAGACAAAAGTAATGAGCACTAATGCTTGTATATTACTTTTCATCTATAAAACTTATGGAAGAAGTTTAAAGTCTACACGACGATTTTTCGCCCAACACTCTTTTGTGTGTTCTGTACATACGGGATTACTCTCACCATAACTTACCATAGAAATACGAGAGGCATCAATACCATTAGCTACTAAAGCTTTTTTCACAGCATTTGCACGTTTTAATCCAAGTGCAAAGTTATATTCATCACTCCCCCACTCATCACAATTACCCTCAAGCTTCACATTAAAAGAGTTTGCAACCGTTTTACCAAGCTCTGCTGCAGCATCTATTTTATCTTGCATCTCAGGTTTTATGCTGTATTTATCAAAATCAAAATAGATTGTAGGAAGCTTTGACTCAATCTCTTTTACACTTAACTCATGCGTACCAATCTCATTTGTAGATGAATTCACACCCGCATTCTCACTTACTACTGTTTCTGTTGCAACCACTTCAACTTCTTGCGCAACTGGTGCTGCCACCTCTTCTGTTTTGCTATCAACAGCTGGTTCTTTTGAGCTACATCCACTAAAAACTAAAAGTGCTGCAACAACACTTGAGATAACTATGTTTTTCATTATTTATTTCCTTATGTTTTAAAATTACAATATTATACCAAAAAAATGTAATAAGAGATTAACAGTAGTAAACTTACCAATCCATTGATTGTATCTTTCCTGATTTCAACGGAAAGAGATAGTTTTTATTATACATTAATCTAATAATGCCAATGGCACTTTGCGATTTATAATCTTTTATAAATATAATAGCATCACCATCTTTTGAAAATCTAGGAAATTTATTAATTCCTGTTGCAGTAAGCCTACGTATAAAATCAGTTTTCGTAGAAATAAGATGCAGATTAAAAGTGTTTGCACTAAAAGCATTAGAGCTCTCACGAGCCTCATAGACTACATAGTCTCCTTGTGCGCTACAAGAAGAGTTACTTTTACCATAATAGACCAACTGTTCCACAACACCTGTATCTAATCTTTTAGAAAAAACATTTGGATATCCTAGTCGTGATGAGATAAAAACTATTTTATTTTTTCCCATAAACTGCCCATTGACATCAATGCCGCTGTATGTAGTAATCCTTTTATATCTTTTTGTTACTACGTTGTATAAATATATATCAGGTTGTCCATCTTTCGCCATACTCAAGAGCAGTTTTTTCCCATCATCACTTACATCAGAGCATACCAGCATGCCATCTGAAGATATGATGTTTTTCATTTTTGCTGTTTTGATATCAACATATTTTAAAGTAGGCTCATACCCATCCAAAGATGTATAATAAAATGCACTTTGTGCTTTATTTGCCCATTTTGGAAAAATATTTAATCCGCCTGATATCATTACATGTTGATAGGACAATGTATAGTCTGCAATAATAATTTCACTTTTCTTCGGTGCAACAATACGAGAAAATATCACCTTCTTTTTCATCCATGCAACAGAAGGCTCGCCCATAAACTCATTTATATCATACGCTATTGCATGAGAGATAAACATATAAATATTTTTATTACCTACCCTGTAACGCTTGGAAAAAACCTTTTCATTTTTATCAAAAAGCATCATTGCTACATTTAATGCACCATTATCACCTTCAAAGATTTTATAACGCAAAACATAATGCATTGCTTTGTTTGCTACAAGTACATTAGAATCATCAAACTCCACTACTCTGTGATGTCTATCTACATTAAATAAAGACAA
>DQUE01000100.1 GCA_015662405.1 Sulfurimonas autotrophica
AGTAGCTCCTTTAGATTTTCGCCTTGTATCTTATAGCTTCTATTTTCATTAGCTACGAAGTTATTTATGGTCTCTTACTTAATGCCTCCATATTCACCTGAACGCAATCCTATTGAGATGCTTTGGAGAGAATTGAAATACACATGGATGGATTTAGATGTTTTAGACTCGTTTGAAAGCTTCTATAAGCATATACAAGATATGCTTAATTTCTTTGGCTCGAAATATGACATTAATTTTTGTTAGGCACTTAGCAAGATCTTCTTGTGTTTTCCACTTTTTACTAAGTGTTTTAAAATTACGATTATTTAATGCTTAAAGTTTTTGTATTTATGTCCAAGTTTTTCTTTTTTGAATAGTGATAGTTTTATTTCAATCTCTTTTGTATTCTATAAAAAGGTTGTTGAATGGACGATTGATGGTGGAGCATAGCGGGATCGAACCGCTGACCTCTTCGCTGCCAGCGAAGCGCTCTCCCAGCTGAGCTAATGCCCCATTAGTGTCTAGAGTAAGTTTATTTTTGATTGTTGTATATTGAAATGGTGGACCCTCAGGGATTCGAACCCTGGGAGGTGTTACCCTCGCCGGTTTTCAAGACCGGTGCATTCGACCAACTCTGCCAAAGATCCACATATGTTGTAGTAAAATTGATAAAAACTGGAGGTGCCACCCAGATTTGAACTGGGGATAGCAGCTTTGCAGGCTGCGGCCTTACCACTTGGCGATGGCACCAGTTTCAGTCAATTTCAGTGGTGCCCGGGGCCGGACTCGAACCGGCACAGTATTGCTACCGGGGGATTTTAAGTCCCCTGCGTCTACCAATTTCGCCACCCGGGCATCATCGTGAGTGTATCACAGTTTAACAATTTAAAATTAAATGGAGCGGGAAACGAGGTTCGAACTCGCGACCCCAACCTTGGCAAGGTTGTGCTCTACCACTGAGCTATTCCCGCATATTCAGTTACAATTTGTAAGTGAGCCGGAATTATAGCTTGTTTTTTTTTCTTTGTAAAGAGTTTTTAGGTAAAAATAGTAAAAAAGTGCTATAATCGCATTTATATTTAAAATAAATTACTACAATAAGGGATTACACATGAGAAGTGATATAATCAAAAAGGGCTTTGATAAAGCTCCGCACCGTTCATTATTGCGTGCTACCGGTCTGAAAGATGAAGATTTTGACAAGCCTTTTATTGGGATTGCAAACTCCTATATTGACATCATTCCCGGGCACTTTTTTTTGCATGAATATGGTGAAATCGTAAAAGAGGCTATCCGTGAAGCGGGTGGAGTCCCTTTTGTATTTAACACTATCGGTGTAGATGATGGAATTGCTATGGGACACGATGGTATGTTGTACTCACTTCCATCGCGTGAAATTATTGCAGACTCTATAGAGACAGTGATGAATGCGCATAAGCTTGATGCGATGATTTGTATTCCTAACTGTGATAAGATTGTTCCAGGTATGATTATCGGTGCACTTCGTGTGAATGTCCCAACGCTATTTGTCTCAGGTGGACCTATGCCAGCAGGACATAAAAAAGATGGCACACCAATAGATCTTGCTACTGCTTTTGAAGCAGTAGGACAACATGCTGAAGGAAAAATAACTGATGAAGAGCTTCGTGAAATAGAGTGTGAAGCCTGTCCATCAGGGGGGAGTTGCTCTGGCATGTTTACAGCAAACTCAATGAATACACTCTGTGAGGCAATGGGTATAGCACTTCCAGGAAACGGAACTGTTTTGGCGATGACTCCAGAGCGAATTGCGATGGTGAAAAAAGCAGCAAAACGCATTGTTGCAATTGCAAAGATGGAAAATAGTGAGCAGTACAATTTTAAAAATATTTTAAATGAAAAAGCTGTTCACAATGCTTTTGTTGTAGATATGGCAATGGGTGGAAGTTCAAACACTGTATTGCATATGCTTGCAATTGCAAAAGAGGCAGGTGTTGATTTTCCTATAGAAAACATCAATGCCATAGCTGAAAAAGTTGCACATATTGCAAAGATCTCTCCATCATTAACAACTGTTCATATGAAAGATATTGATGATGCAGGTGGCGTCAATGCTGTTATGAAAGAGGTCTCTAAAAGAGGCGATGATGTTTTATATCTTGATGCATTGACTGTAACAGGGGAGAGTTTGGGTGAGAGAATCAAAGATGCAGAGATTAAAGACACAACTATCATTCACACAAATGAGAATGCCTACTCTCCTGTTGGTGGACTCTCTATTTTGTTTGGAAATCTTGCAACAGAGGGTGCAGTTATTAAAGCAGCTGGTATAGTGGATGCAATGAGACACTTTAAGGGAGTGGCAATCTGTTTTAATTCACAGCAAGAAGCAATAGCTGGAATCATGGCACATAAAGTCAAACCAGGAAATGTCGTCGTTATTCGTTATGAAGGACCTAAAGGTGGACCTGGTATGCAAGAGATGTTAGCACCAACGGCACTTATTCAAGGCATGGGACTTGGTGAGAGTGTTGCACTGATTACTGATGGGCGTTTTTCGGGTGCAACAAAGGGTGCTTCCATCGGACATGTCTCTCCTGAGGCTGCAGAAGGTGGACTTATTGCACTTATTGAAGATGGTGATGAGATAGAGCTTGATGTAGATAAACACATTTTACAGTTAAATGTAGATGAGAAAGAGTTAGCAAGAAGAAAAGAGCGCTATGTACCATATAAGAATAAAGTAGAATCAAAATGGTTGAAACGGTATCAGTTACTTGTTTCAAATGCATCAAATGGTGCTGTACTGAAAACAGAATTATAAAAAAGGATGATAGATTTTGAATGAAATTGCTATAAAAAAAGATGGTGAAATTATAGATACACAAACTGCAAAGGAGCGTGGATTTGAAGGTGAACAAATTCATCTTGATAACTCTCCTGAAGCCTTAGAAGTTCTGCGTCACTCTACAGCACACTTAATGGCCCAAGCTATCAAGTCACTCTATCCTGATGCAGAGTTTTATGTGGGACCTGTGGTAAAAGAGGGGTTTTATTATGATTTTAAAACATCGGCTGAAATTGGTGAGGCTGATTTAAAAAGAATTGAGAAGCAGATGCTTTCATTTGCAAAGAAAAAGTATCCGATTGAGAAGTATGAAATCTCTATGGATGAAGCAAAAGAGAAATTTAAAGATGATCATTTAAAACTTGAAGTTATGAAACGTATTCCAAGTGACACGGTGAGTATCTATAAGCAGGGTGACTTTGAGGATCTGTGTCGTGGACCACACCTACCAAATATTGGGCTGATTCGTTACTTCAAATTGACAAAAGTCTCTGGTGCTTATCTTGGAGGTGATGCTAAAAATGAGATGCTTACTCGTATATATGGTATAGCATTTGCAACAAAAGAGGCACTTAAAGAGCATATGACAATGCTCGCTGAAGCCCAAAAGCGTGATCATCGGAAACTTGGCAGTGAGATGAAACTCTTTACTTTTCGCGAAGAGGTTGGTGCTGGTTTTCCTATCTGGTTACCTGCTGGTGGGCGTCTTCGTGCAAGACTAGAGTCACTTCTCTTTAAAGCACATAGAAAACGCGGATACGAGCCTGTTCGTGGACCCGAAATGTTACGTTCTGATTTGTGGAAAACATCAGGGCACTATCAAAATTATGGTGAAAACATGTATTTTACCCATATTGATGAACTGGAGTTTGGTGTAAAACCGATGAACTGTGTTGGACATATTAAGGTCTATGAAGATGAACTCCATTCATATAGAGACTTACCAATTAAGTATTTTGAGTATGGCGTTGTGCATCGTCATGAGGCAAGTGGTGCATTGCATGGACTTTTTCGTGTACGTGAATTTACACAAGATGATGCGCATATTTTCTGTCGTGCAGATCAGATTGAAGAGCAGATCATTGAAGTGGTTGATTTTGTAGATAAAATCATGTCAACTTTTGCGTTTGATTATAAAATGATGATCTCTACAAAGCCTGAAAAGGCTGTTGGAAGTGATGAGGTGTGGGAAGTTTCTACACAGGCACTCAAAAATGCAATGGACAAAAATGAACTTGTATATGAGATAGATGAGGGTGGTGGAGCATTTTATGGTCCTAAAATTGACATTAAAATAACAGATGCCATTGGTCGTGAGTGGCAATGTGGAACAATTCAGCTCGATTTTAATCTTCCAGAGCGTTTTGATTTGCAATACAACACTGAAGAGAATGAGAAGATGCAGCCGGTAATGATTCATCGTGCTATTTTAGGCTCTTTTGAACGTTTTATAGGGATTTTGACAGAGCATTATGCAGGAGAGTTTCCAATGTTCATTGCACCGACACAGGTTGCTATTGTTCCAGTTGCGCAAACGCATAAAGAATATGCTAAGCTTTTATCGGATAAACTTATTGATATTAATGCTGATAGTGAAATCTATGCGAAAAATGATTCTTTAAATAAAAGAATTAGAACTGCAGAGAAAACTCGTGTTCCGATGATAGTAATCATTGGAGATGAAGAGGTAAAAAACAAAACTGTAGCTATTCGTGACAGACGAACTAGAGAGCAGTATAATTTAAGTGAAGAGGAATTCTTGAAGCTTATACAAACTAAACTAAATGAGGTAAATTTTTGAGTAAAAACAAAGACCGCGTCATCATGAATGATGACATCCGTGTTCCAGAGGTGAGATGTAATGTAGATGGAGGCGAATCATTAGGTGTTGTCTCTACTGATGAGGCTATGACAAAAGCAAATGAGTTGGGATTAGATTTAGTGCTAATTGCTCCAAATGCAAAACCACCTGTTGCTAAGATCATGGATTATGGTAAGTTTAAATACCAAGAAGAGAAAAAGCTCAAAGAGCAGAGAAAAAATCAGGTTAAAATTGTTGTAAAAGAGATCAAGCTTTCTGTGAAAATTGCAGAAAATGATATTGCTTACAAGGTAAAACATGCAAGAGAGTTTCTTGAAAAAGGTTATCATGTAAAGTTTAGAGTCTTCTTACGTGGTCGTGAAATGGCACATCCAGAAGCTGCAAAAGAGGTGCTTATGCAAGTCTGGCCTATGGTGGAAGACATTGCCGTAATGGAAAAGCCACCAAAGTTCGAGGGACGTTACTATAACATGTATGTCGTTCCAAAAAAGTAGTTTTTTTACAGTAGGTTTTGCACAACTCAAATAGTAACTATTTTACTATTTGAGATCGAATAGCCTCTTCTTCTAAAGCTTCACTCGCATATTTAATCACTACAACTTTTTCTGTTTCATTGATAAACCATTCTGCAATATGTTCGCTCTCTAAAGCATGGAGTTTGTCAAAATCAATTGCATCTTCAGGAATAATAAGATGAGAAAACCTTGGTGGATTTTTCATTTTCAAGACTGTCCATAGAAACCATAAAGCTCCGATACTACCTATAGCAAAGCCCAAAGTCTCTCTTGAACTCTCTTCAAGATAAAGTCCTGCAAAAGTACCACCCAAAAATGTTGCAAAATAGGCTGCAGAGTTTGCAATACCAAGTGCAGCACCTTTTTGATGCACTTTTGCAAATTTACTGATCATAGACTGCACAAGAGGCTCCATCATGTTAAAGGCAACAAAGAAAAAGATGACTGCTGTTATAAATACTGCACTTGAGGCTGTTGTACCCATCATAAGAAATGAAGCTGTAAATAAAACAATAGAGAGTAAAAATATCTGTTTTGGAATATTTCTCTTTTCTCCAAATACAGCAGCTGGTCCCATTGCTAGAAGTCCTGCGATCATAGCCGGTACATAAACCATCCATAAATCACTCTTCTCCCAGTTAAAGCCATATTCTGGTTTTGTTAAAAAGAGAGGAATAATTACAAATGCCGCAGTCATAAGACCCTTTTGCATTGCATTTATAATAATCATACTCAGAAGATTGGGATCTTTTATAATGTCAGATGTTTTTGTTTGTCCATGATAGATGTGTTTAATCTTTGGTGGCGTAGGTACTTTGGTAAATAAAATAACAATAGCTACAAATGCCAAAATTGCAGTAATGACAAAGATGGTACTGATGCCAAAGTGTGCTGCTATTACAGGACCAAGTGCCATAGCAATAGCAAAACTCATAGCAATAAAGCCACCCATAATCGCCATAGCTTTACTGCGTTGTTTCTCTTCAACTAAATCAGCAATCATTGCCGTAACAACAGCGCCGATGGCACCGGCACCTTGTAAGAAACGCCCAAATATAAGTGTATAGATATCTGTCGCGTAGGCACAAATCAGTGAACCGATTAAAAATATAAGTAAACCAAAGAGTATAGTAGGCTTTCTGCCGACTTTATCACTCATGCTTCCAAAAGGGACTTGAAAGAGGGCTTGTGTAAGGGCATATCCACCAACAACAACACCAACAAGAAAAGGTGTAGCACCTTCTAAATCAAGTGCATAAACTGAAAGAACAGGTAAAACGAGAAAAAGTCCTAAAAACCTGAGAAAAAGAATACTCGAGAGAGGGAAAACTTTTTTGAACATATAAATCCTTTGTTTTATTGTATAATTTGGGATAATTTTGTAATTATAGAACAACTATTATTTATAAATGATTTGTAAAAGATAAATAATATAAATAAAAAGATAATTTAAGGAAAGAAGTTGAAAAAACTGGTTTTAGCAACAACAAACTGGGGAAAAGTAAGAGAGATAAAAGAGCTCTGCAGAGAGTA